>NZ_JAPZSO010000007.1:0-6597 GCF_027531715.1 Microcystis sp. LE19-8.1F
CAAAAGTCAAAAGGGAAGAAAAATATGTGTACCTCACTAGCTTATAGCGGTGTGCAGTCGTATTAGGTACAGTGTCACAAGCTATAAACCATGCTAGGCAAAGCTTGGTCTGTATCTCACTCAAGCGCTTACCGCTATAAGCCTTATGTCCCTAGCATTAATAACCATTATGTAACACGGTGAACATTTTTCACCTGATGTCCAGAAGACCCCGAAGTTTTCACCTAACACTGTCTACTTAAAACTGCAATCTGATAACTGATACTAAATCCCCAACCGCTCGATCGAGAAATTATTAAACAAATATTTCGCAATATAGACAAAATTAGGAACTAAGTTATAATCTAGAACGTCTCTAGGTAATTTACTAACTTTTTGCTTGAGGTAATTGTGTTTAACAAAATTTCCCTTGTCGCTGGTTTTGCCGGTTTAGTTGCCCTAACTACCCTTGGCGCTGTACCCGCACAAGCAGAACCGCAAAATAACGAAATCCTGATCAGTCAACTGCGCGGCCATAACACCTACAGAGGTGAGCCGCAACTCAACCCCGGTGACTATATACTAGGTCGCGTCCGGGGAACCGTGGGTGGTATTATGTCCATCCAATTGATCAGACTTGTAACAGTGGATGGCAAAGAAATTTTCAACGGCGACTTTGCTGACGGAACCACCGCTCGTATTGCTGGGGATGCCACGGGTGGCGACGATGTACTATTGCAAGTGGTAGATGGCAAATTAGTTTATGTGGGTAAAGCTCGTCCCTATTGGGTTTCCCGCTTAAAACTAAAATCGTAAATCGCCACCAGCAGCAATCGCTCGCAACTTTTAAGAGAACTTAACCAAAAAGAACCCGCTTGGGGACTTCCCGCTTTACCCCCGGAAACTAGAACCTTTACTGAAGTTGCTCCTCAAAACGCTCCCGATCCTAGTGTAAGCTGCCCGCGCATTTAAATTGCTTGTTGAGACGAGCCAAGAGGCACTCTTGCAAGAGGCAACAGTAAAGGGATTGGGGGAGATTCGGCTAATCTTAAGAATAAGCGCTTTAAATGCGTCTTAGCTTATCTCCTATCCGCGGACTTTGGTAGTGGCAAGATATCAGGAGAAAATCTCTTGTCTTAGAAGCTGAAAAATCTTCTCAAAATCCCATACAAATATACTAAAACTCTCCCTTTTTCCGATCGAAGGGGGGGTTCTTTTTTAGTCAAAAATTGAGAAATAATTGTATTTCAGCCCAGATTCTCGTCATCACATCGGTAAGGGCATGATCGCTATCTAATTCGATTAATTTCACCCAAGGGCGATTCATGCAATAATGGCGACTATTTTCTAGGGGAATCACCTCATCGGCACGACCATGAATAATTAGGGTGGGGAGCTGCCTGATTAACTTTTCTTGGGGATAATTGGCTAAGTCCTCGATCAACTTGTAATCAATTGGCAGATAACGACGATAACCGTAGTGATAAACCGATAAACTCCCAGATTTTTGCCAATTGGCTAGGGTTTCTGCTCCCAATTGTCCTAACCAAATCGGCCCGAAATTAAAAGCCGGAGCTAATAAAACGAGCCTTTGCACCTGAAAATAAGTTTCGGCCAGCCAAGCTGCCGTTAAACCGCCAAAACTGGAACCAATTAGGGTAACGGGAAACTGAGATTGTTCAATCAATCGGCCGACTTGAACAATCTGACGAGTGAGAGTTAAGCTAGAAAAGTCATCACCGTTAAGATCGGGTATTTCCATTGCTAAACCCCTCTTTTGCCAACAATGCCTCAAAAATTGTGCTTTTGTTGATTGGGTGCCAGAAGCAAAACCGTGTAGATAAATATATCTGTTTTCAAGGACTGCCATTCTAGAACCAATTAGGGTCTGCTGAAAAAGTTTGCTGGTGGGGGCAGGGTGTGGGGTGTGGGGTGTGGGGTGTAGGGTTTTACCGATTTTGAGGAGGTCAATTACCTAATTTTCGGGGAAAAAGCACCTGAATTTTCCCCCTGATCACCCTCTTGCCTAGCACTTTTGGATTTCAAAAAGGTCTCAAAGTCTTACCCAACAAGATTTTTAGATTTATTCAGCCAACCCCAATTAGATTTCTTCATCTTGCTCTTTGGTAGCACTGGGAGAAGAATTATAAATGGCATCTAACTGCTGACGAGCATCTTCGACAGTGAGAGAACGAATCACTAACAGAGGTTCATTAATCAGTTGTCCGGCCTCGTCCAAAAGTTCCGGATGGGAAGTCATGGGATAACCGTAGGGATTATAGGAATTAGCCGATTTAGCAGGACGTTTCTGGGAATCCATGCTGACAGTAATCAGACTCCGAATTAAATTATTAATGGTCAAAAAAGCGATAACTGTGAAGGCGAGGATATAGAGCAGATGTAACATTGGCCGAGTCTCCCATGAATTATGTGTGAATATTCCTAATTGCCAAAACTTTATGCTAAAAATTCGCTCAACTCTCTAGCTTACCAAAAAAGTTTCAGGTTAAGCATCAGTTTGAGGAGATTGATGTTCTCCCCAACCCTGTAATCGACGACGACGACTGCTGACCCCCCAACACTCTGCCACCAGCTGATGCCAAGGCAACAACATCTTGGCCTCGATACCCACCTGACCACCTGTGGTTTTAAAGAGTAAATGAGCCGTGGCTACCTCCTGTTGGGCGTTTTTGACTCTTGCTAATAAATCGTTTTGTTCCTCGACGCTGAGAAAGGATAATCTCTCGGATTCGAGGAGGAGACGGGAACGGGAAAACCAATGGGTGAAATCCTCTAGTAGAGGTTCCAAGATAGTTTTCAGGAGTTCGTTTTCGGTGGGTTGCGAAGGAAACATTATTCTTATAATGACGATTTTGCTTACCTTAATCTTAGCGTTATTTATATTTCTTAACATTGTGACGGGAAAATTTTAAGATTTGCCCCGGCTGTAGGCGGCACTAAAGAAGTCCTGTTCACAACTAAGGGCATAACGATAGGATAAAGAGATATTTTTCGTCATCAGGGCGTATTTATCGGCTAATTCCTCTAACTGGCTTGCTAAAGCGGCGAATTCATCCCCACTATAACTATCAATCCAAGCTTGATAGGGATTCTCAGAAATTGGTTCTAAGGCTAATTGTTGACCTAGATAAGCATAAAGACTCATACAGGGACTCATCGCCACGGCAATCGCACCGATGTCACCCATCCAAGCGGTAGCGAGAAGAAAATCCGTATAGCGACGGGTGGCGTTAGCGGGCTGAACCTTTCTCAGGTCAACTCCCCACTGTAAAGCATAATTTTCATGTAATTCTAACTCCTTTAATACCCCCGCCGCTAACCGATGAAAGCTAGTGAATCCCTGCCAATCGGGAGCTTTAGCGGCGGCGATACTGTAAGCACGGGCGAAAGATTCCAGAAAAAAAGCATCTTGACCGACATAAAAAGCGAAACAGTCCCGTTTAAGCTCTCCTGTGGCGATACCTCGCACAAAAGGGTGTTCTAGACAAGCTTGCACTAGATCTTGATGGCTGTGCCAAAGTTGCTGACTAAGCATGGGAAAATACTAATTAGGTGGACAAGGTTGGTTAACTAGAGTTCAGCATCTCACAGGGTGATACTAAATCCGTTGAGCATAGGCTACTTATAAGGACAGGCAAAAGGCAAGAGGCAAAAGGCAAAAGGCAAAAGGGGGAATAAATAATCAGTTTTTAATAACCGGATTTAGTATGACAGAGAGCTTGAGTTGTCACAGTTTCAATTCCTTAACCCAAACTGACGTTAAACCTGTTACAGTAAATATAACTGACTAAATTGGAATTAAAAACTATGCGACTTAAGCGATGGGAGTCCCCCCGCCGTCAGGGACGTAACGACAAAGGCAAGGGCGGTTCGGCCCGACAGCGACAACTGAAAAAACAATTTAAAATGTTGTCGAAAAAACTAAAAGGGGGAGAGAGTAACATCTCTCCTCTTTTTTTGTCCCCAGCAATCTCCTCTGAAAAATCTTCCTCTGGGAAACTCTCAGTCTCCTGAAACAGTCCCAGACTTGAGCCACTTTCAGATTAGGAAAAAAAATGAAGCGTACACTTGCCGTCATGACGATGACAGTAGCTTTAACCCTCACCAGTAACCATTCTAGCCTTGCGGGAGCAATCTTCGATCGCATTCAAAAAACTGGGGTAATTACTGCCGGCGCTCGTAAAGATGCTATTCCCTTTGGTTTTGTCAACTCCCAGGGCAAGTGGGTGGGTTACAGCCTTGATATGTTAGAGTTAATTCGCAAAGAAACCGAACGGAAGTTAGGAAAACCAATTAAGTTAAAAATTGTTGAGATTACTCCCCAAAATCGTTTTGAAAAGTTAAAAACAGGGGTTATAGATATCGAATGTGGCTCCACTACTTTTACTTGGAAAAGAGAAAATGAAGTGGATTTTTCCGTTAGTTATTTTGCCAGTGGTACTCAATTGCTCACCCGCAAAGGTAGTAATCTCGATGACATCGGTAGCTTGGCAGGCAGACGCATTGGAGTGATTGCCAATACTACTAATGAAGCGGTGATTAAAACCCAACAACCCGCCGCTATTTTGGTCAAAGTTAAAAATCGTGGCGAGGGTTTACAAAAACTAGAAGCGGGAGAAATTGATGGTTTTGCCAGTGATGGCATTACCCTAGAAGGCTTAAGGAAAAGCGCTAAAAATCCTAATAATTTAGCCATAGTTCCCTCCTATCCCTACGCCTACGAATCCTATGCCTGTACTTTACCCGAAAATGATTCTAAATGGCGCGATACAGTGAATTATACCCTATTAAAATTCATGGAAGGGATCGTTAGTGACCAACAACAAGCGGTGACAATTTATGAACGTTGGTTTGGTGAAGATGGTGTTGTTCCCTATTCCAGAGAAACTATTAATGATTATTTTCAAGGCATTGTCAACACCTACGAATGGATTCCTTTAACTGTATTTCCCTAAAATCAAAACCTTTTTAGGAACCAGTGGAAAAAGGCAAGAGGAAAGACCCCCCCAACCCCCCAACCCCCCTGCCCCCCCGACATCGGGGGGGTCGGGGGGGCAAGAGGCAAGAGGCAAAAGTATCGATTAATTTGTCTCCCTAAGACTCTTGTTGACCCTAATAAATCCTGTTTAAAAGGTATAGGAAAGCGGGAAAATGGGGAGAAGGGAGCGGGTTTTTAAAGTTGGATTTGTTATTAATCCAGTTAATAAAGGTAAAAAATAAACCCCCTCAACTGACTGAATGAAGGGGCGATTGCAAGTTTTTTATTAATGGTTTTTAGGAGACTTTTGTGGTTTCCTTTTCTGAGGGTTTGGAGGGTTTTAGTTGGCACTTTAGGGTTATCTCCATACTTTCACCCGCATTATATCAAAATGATAATCATAGCTCCAAACAGGTAGATCTAATTCGATTGAGATGATAGCAGTCAAAGCATCAACAATAGTAATAGTTTGATCAGGAAATTGTTTAGCTTTTGCTATGGCTGCGAAATACTGATCTTCTGTCGGATTGATCAGATTAGCAGATTCTAAGCAATTTTGTGTGAAATGAGTGGCTTGTTCAAATCCTAATCTATATAGAAGCAAGCTGTAAGTTTCTATATATACGGGGAAAGAGATAATAACTGTTAAATCTTCCGATTCTATGCGTCTTAGCTCTGCTTGCGCTCTACTATGATATTGATCACTGGTATCTATCGCTCCGTAAAGGGGGGTTGTGTCGGCAATAATCGCTTTCAAGATTTGAGCTTAAGGTAATTTATGGGACAGAGTAATTTCGGCTAAAACAGCGTCATGATTGATGGATGTGTCAGTATAGCCACTTCCTTTGGGTGCGGGAGATAAGTGAAAAGATTTTTTCGGTTTGGATAAATAGCCTTTCGCTATTAAAAATGATTCTATAGCCGTTTGTACTGTATCAGAAGAAGATACCTTATGCTCTTGATTGTAGGCGGCTAGAGCATTAATTATGGTGGTGGGTAGCTCAATCGTCACCTGTTGCATAACCAAAATCCTCTTGATTTAATTATGTCCCTATTATACAATAAACCCCCTCAACTGACTGAATGAAGGGGCATTTATTCTACTTTGGTAAGCAATTTAGCCTACTTTTGTGGTTTCGTTTTCTGATGTTTTGGATGATTTTAGTTTGCGTTTCAGGGTTGAAGCTGCACCTAATGCACCAAAGGAGCCAATAGCTAAAAGTCCAGCGGTTGAGGAGGGTTCAGGAACTAGCTTTAGGTTTTTAACAGGAACACACGGGGTCAAACACCCCATATATGTACCCTGATCATAAAGTAGCCGATATTCTTCTCCATCTTCTATGTAGGCTAATCCCCCTGCACTAAAAGCACCTACACCTCCTACAGGAACAATATTTGCCGGATTAAACAGATTATCATTCGTTAATCCTGAAGTTAATAAAGTGGTAGAGCCAGTGCCTTTGGGGACCAGAGCAGTTATCTAAGTACAGGACAAAAAATGTAAGGACTGGAGAAAAAGAGAAAAGTTAGGTAATGAAGGATTGAGAATAAGATGACGAAGGTGGTCTAAACCTAGCCGAAAGAGGCTTTTTGCTCGGCGACCATGTTTCTTGATAGGA
>NZ_JAPZSO010000186.1:0-1952 GCF_027531715.1 Microcystis sp. LE19-8.1F
CCACACCCCACACCCCACACCCCACTTCCCCACTTCCCGATTTCCCCAAGGTAACAAAACCAGATATTCTACTAAATAGTCGCCTATCACACCAGTTTGATCTCGTGGTCGTCCAATGCAGTTTGCCAAGATATTAATCGCCAATCGCGGGGAAATCGCCTTAAGAATCCTTCATAGTTGCGAAGAATTGGGCATTAGAACCGTTGCCGTCCACTCTACCATCGATCGCCATGCCCTTCATGTTCAATTGGCCGATGAGAGTGTTTGTATTGGTCCGCCTCCGAGCAGCAAAAGTTACTTAAATATCCCTAATATCATCTCGGCTGCCCTAACACGCAACGCCACGGCCATCCATCCCGGTTACGGTTTTTTGGCAGAAAACGCCCGCTTTGCCGAAATTTGTGCCGATCATCAGTTAACTTTTATCGGTCCGTCTCCCAGTGCTATTCTGGCTATGGGCGATAAATCCACCGCTAAAAAAACCATGCAAAAAGCGGGAGTTCCCACTATCCCCGGCAGTGGTGGTTTAATTACCTCGGAAGCGGAAGCAAAGCGTATCGCTGATGACATCGGTTATCCTGTCCTGATTAAAGCCACTGCGGGGGGTGGAGGGCGTGGAATGCGTCTTGTCAAGAGTGCAGATGAACTAGGTAATATGTTAAAAGCCGCCCAAGGGGAAGCAGAAGCGGCTTTTGGCAATTCGGGAGTATATCTAGAAAAATTTATCGAATGTCCCCGACATATCGAGTTTCAGATTTTGGCCGATAGTCACGGTAACGTAATCCATTTAGGAGAAAGAGACTGTTCGATTCAGCGACGACACCAAAAACTGCTAGAAGAAGCACCCAGCCCCTTCTTAACGCCCCATTTACGCTCAAAAATGGGTAATGCCGCCGTTAAAGCCGCTAAATCGATTAATTACGTCGGGGTGGGAACCGTGGAATTTTTAGTCGATAAACACGGTAATTTTTACTTCATGGAAATGAACACCCGTATTCAGGTGGAACACCCCGTCACGGAGATGATCACGGGGATAGACCTGATCCGAGAACAAATTCTGGTGGCACAGGGCGAAAAACTGCAAATTAAGCAAGATCAGGTGATATTTAGAGGACATTCGATCGAGTGTCGCATTAATGCCGAGGATCCCGATCACAATTTTCGCCCTCACCCCGGCAAAATTAGCGGTTATCTGCCCCCCGGTGGTCCGGGTGTCCGCATGGATTCCCACGTTTACACCGATTACGAAATCCCCCCCTATTACGATTCCCTAATTGGTAAGTTAATTGTCTGGGGAGAAAATCGCGAAACTGCGATTAAACGCATGAAACGCGCCCTGCGGGAATGTGCGATCACGGGAGTACCGACAACTATTGATTTCCATCGTAAAATATTGGAAACTCCCGCCTTTTTAGCCGGAGATGTTTACACTAATTTCATCCAAGAACATCTCTTGCCCTAGGGCGTTACCATGAATTTTAGACGAGAGTAGGTTGGGGATAATAATGACAGTAGAAGTTAAATTTAACTCGTTTCAACTCAGCGATGAACAGTTCTTTCAACTTTGTCAGGATAACCGAGATTTGCGCTTGGAACGCAACCCAAAAGGAGATTTAATTATTATGCCACCGACTGGAGGAGAAACCAGTAATTCTAACGCTGGAATCACTGCCCAATTATGGTTATGGAATAACCTAAATAAATTAGGTGTAGTTTTTGATTCTTCTGGAGGATTTAAACTACCGAATGGGGCCGATCGCTCTCCCGATGCTGCTTGGATACCTTTAGATAAATGGCAAGCTTTAACCCCGCAACAAAAGGAAAGATTTTTACCTCTATCTCCCGATTTTGTCATTGAATTAATGTCTCCTAGGGACAACATAGAAACGGCTAGGAAAAAAATGCAGGAATATTTAGATAATGGGACTCGTTTAGGTTGGTTAATCAATAGA
>NZ_JAPZSO010000090.1:0-19547 GCF_027531715.1 Microcystis sp. LE19-8.1F
GAGCCTTGACATTGAGCCTTGACATTGAGCCTTGACATTGAGCCTTGACATTGAGCCTTGACATTGAGCCTTGACATTGAGCCTTGACATTGAGCCTTGACATTGAGCCTTGACATTGAGCCTTGACATTGAGCCTGTCGAAATGTGTCGAAATGTGTCGAAATGTGTCGAAATGTGTCGAAATATGTCGAAATGTGTCGAAGTGCCGCCCCCAAACCCCGGAGCGCATTAGTTTTTCGGTGGGATGCTTACAGGCAGCTGCTGATATATCTGTAATGATTTAAGATTCACTGATAATTGCTGATTGTCGGTATTTCGGCAAATGTGAGATGCACCCGTCTCGCCATTTGTCAAGGGTTTTTAGAAAAAAATCGAGCCGATACTAAAGATATATCTTCCCAAGATCTGATCAAAGCGATCGATGACTTGGGAAAATTAGCACAATCGGACAAACCTCAATTCAGTCGAGTCGGATAGTTAACTAAGTTTTTCTTCAGGAAAAGTTGCTTGAAACTCATCGAGTAACTCATCCAACTCCTCAAGAGCTTGATTGACATCCAATCTCAAACCCCCAATGTCGGGTTGATCGCGCAATTGCAGTAAATAATCGCGTTTATTAGCCATTTGTTTCACTTTATCGATCAAGCTGGTTTTATCCATAATTCACCCTCTGGTACTGACTGCGATTATATATCAGTCAGCCCGTATCAGTAGCTTTCCCGCAAAAATCAAAAATTTTCCGTTAGGTGAAGAGACAGGAAACTACGAGACAGGAAGAGAAAAAAGACAATATACAACTATAAAATCCATAAAACCTAAAATTATGTCAAATTTATCTAATATTTTCGATATTTTAGCCAGATAGCGGCTCGATAACCTGCTTTTGCAGGGGATATACTAATAACTAATCACTGATCACTGATAACTGACTTTCCTATGTACCCTCTCAATTCTCACCGCACAGAAATAACTACCGTTGCCGATCCTATTTATCTAGAAATCTTTAAAAATCTCTATCAATTTATTGCCGAAGAAATGGGGATTACTCTGCAAAATACGGCGGCAAGTGTCAATATTAAAGAGCGCCTAGACTTCTCCTGTGCTATCTTTGATGAGATGGGAAATTTAATCGCTAATGCTCCTCATATTCCCGTCCATTTAGGCTCTATGTCCGATAGTGTCAAAAGCTTAATTCAGGATAAAGGCGAGACGATTCTTCCGGGGAACGTTTATCTAGCCAATAATCCTTATAATGGCGGTACTCACCTGCCAGATGTCACAGTAATTAGTCCTATTTTTGACCACCAAAATCAGGAAATATTATTTTATCTTGCCTCCCGGGGACATCAAGCTGATATCGGTGGAATTACCCCCGGTTCTATGCCTCCCCATTCTGTCCATATTAGCGAAGAAGGAATTTTATTCGATAACTTTTTGCTGGTAGCGGCGGGCAAGTTTCGGGAACAAGAATTAATTAATCACTTAAGTAATAGTCCTTTTCCTGCGCGCAATATCGCCCAAAATATTGCCGATTTTCAAGCACAAATAGCCGCTAATGCCAAGGGGGAAAGAGAATTACATAATATGGTTAATCGCTACGGATTAGCTATGGTTAAAGCCTATCAACAGTTCGTTCAAGATAATGCGGAATTAGCGGTTAGAAAAGCTATATCTGTCTTAAAAGATGGTGAATTTACCTATTATCTGGATAACGGTGCTGTCATCAAGGTCAGAATTAGCATAGATATTGATAATTGTCAAGCAACCATCGATTTTACTGGCACATCTGACCAGTTAAATAATAATTTTAATGCACCCCTAGCAGTGACAAGAGCGGCGGTTTTATACGTTTTTCGTACCCTTGTGGAGGAGGCAATCTCTTTAAATGCTGGCTGTTTCAAACCCCTCCATTTAATTATCCCATCTGGCTGTTTTCTTAATCCCGTTTATCCGGCGGCCGTAGTAGCAGGAAATGTAGAAACTTCCCAGGCAATAGTTAATGCTTTATACGGTGCTTTAGGCATTCAAGCAGCCAGCCAAGGGACGATGAATAATTTCACTTTTGGCAATCAAGAATATCAATATTATGAGACTATTTGTGGCGGTTCTGGTGCGGGGGCAAATTTTGCGGGAACCGCTGCCGTGCAAACCCAGATGACTAATTCCCGTCTCACCGATCCAGAAGTATTAGAAATGCGCTATCCTGTGTTAGTAGAAAGTTTTAGCATTCGCCACGATAGTGGCGGTAAGGGACAATATTCTGGAGGTGATGGTGTGATTAGAAGAATTAAATTTCAAGAGGCTATGACCGCCAATATTCTGTCGGGGAATCGCCTGATTCCCCCCTTTGGACTGGCGGGAGGAAAAGCTGGTAAAATAGGACGTAATGCCGTGGAAAGAAACGATGGAACTATCGAAGAATTGCCCGGTACTGCGACTGTAGAAATGAACCCTGGTGATATTTTTATTATTGAAACCCCCGGCGGTGGTGGCTATGGAAATTGCTGAACGATAACTTTAATTAAGTACCTAAGCAAAATTAATTACACATATCTAACTACCGATTGCCTTTTACCTATTGCCTACTGCCTATTGCCTATTGCCTATTGCCTATTGCCTATCCTAACCAAAAAGTTAATTTTGTCCTATTACTGATTAATTCATGACAATTATCTTAGCGATCGAAACCAGTTGCGATGAAACGGCTGTGGCTATTGTTAACAATAACCTGGTGTTGAGTAGTGTGGTTTCTTCTCAAATTGATCTCCATCGTCTCTATGGCGGTGTCGTGCCAGAAATAGCCTCGCGACAACACCTAGAAACCATTAATTTTTGTCTAGAAAAAGCTTGGCAAGAAACGGGGTTAAATTGGTCAGAAATTGATGGAATAGCCGCCACAGTTGCCCCCGGTTTAGTAGGTGCTTTAATGGTGGGAATGACGGCGGCCAAAACCCTGGCTATTGTCCACGATAAACCCTTTATCGGCATTCATCATCTCGAAGGTCATATCTATGCTTCCTATCTCGCTGAACCCGATCTTAAACCCCCTTTTTTATCTCTTTTAGTCTCTGGGGGTCATACCAGTTTAATCCATGTGCAGGCCTGCGGTAAATATCAACAATTAGGAACCACTAGAGATGATGCAGCCGGAGAAGCTTTTGATAAAGTGGCACGATTATTAAACTTAAGTTATCCGGGTGGTCCGATAATTGATCGCATGGCTAAAGATGGTAATCCCCAAGCTTTTCCCTTACCTGAAGGTAAAATATCTTTACCAACCGGCGGTTTTCATGCCTACGATTCCAGTTTTAGCGGTTTAAAAACTGCTGTTTTGCGCTTAGTAGAGAAATTCGAGCCAGATAATTTACCTGTAGCTGATATAGCCGCCAGTTTTCAAGATACAGTAGCCAGAAGTTTAACCCGTCGGACAATCAATTGTGCCTTAGATTATGGCTTAAACACTATTGCGATCGGGGGAGGAGTGGCGGCCAATAGTGCCTTAAGAAATCATCTGGAAACTGCCGCCAAAAATCATCATTTAACCGTCTATTTTCCGCCGCTTAAACTTTGTACCGATAACGCCGCTATGATTGCTCGCGCTGCTGTTGATCATTATGATCTTGGTCATTTTTCTGACCTTTCCCTCGGTGTTCGTTCCCGTTTACCTTTAAGCGAAGTTATGCAATTATATAATACGTCAGATTTTTAGCTATCAGCCGTCAGTATTCAGAATTGAGGAGATTGCTTTTATCTATTCTCCCCGTCTCCTGTCTCGGAGTCTCCTGACGACCGTCTCGACTAGGAAATTAATTTTGCACGACTACTTAAAATGTTTGGCTTTTTAAATCTCAATAAACCCCCCGATTGGACTTCTCACGATTGTGTGGCCAAAGTCCGAAAAATTCTTAAGACTAAACGAGTCGGTCATGGGGGAACTTTAGATCCTATGGCTACGGGAGTTTTACCGATCGCCGTCGGGTCCGCCACCCGATTACTGCCCTATTTACCCGAAAATAAGGCTTATCGGGCAAAAATCCAGTTAGGACTCAGCACCGATACCGATGATATTACGGGAAAAGCGATCGCTACTTGTCCCTGTGCCGATTTAACTTTAGAGGCAGTTAAGCCCCATTTAGCGGAATTTATTGGCAATATTGCCCAGATTCCGCCAATGTATAGTGCTATTCACCAGGATGGTCGCCGTCTCTACGAATTGGCTCGCAAAGGGGAAATAATCGCAGTGGAGCCTCGTCAGGTCAAAATTGACCAAATTACGGTTTTAGGCTGGTTAGAGGGCGAATTTCCGCAAATAGAGCTAGATATTCACTGTGGATCGGGGACTTATATTCGTTCCCTGGCCAGAGATTTGGGCAAGGTGTTAGCTGTGGGTGGCACTTTAGCCAGTTTAACTCGCACGGAAAGCTGTGGTTTTCAATTAGCTGATAGTATTAATCTGGAAGCTTTAATGGCTAATTCTGAGGGTTTAATTTCGCCTCGCATTGCCTTGGCGCATCTAGACTGGATTTCTTTGACACCAGAGAGAGTTATCGATTGGTTTCACGGCAGAAAAATTAATCTAACCGATACAAATGTTATGATCGGTTCTCTGGTTGCTGTGGAGTCTTTAGAGGCTCAATTTCTCGGCATTGGTGAGATAGTTGTCCGAGAAGATGAATACTACCTACAGCCTAAAATAGTTATTCAGCAATAGGGTTAATAATAAACACTTTTTCTATATCTTAAGTAGGGTTTGCGGCAAAAAGCTTTTCGGTGGTGGCAGGGTGTGGGGTGTGGGGTGTGGGGTGTGGGGTTTTATCGATTTTCAGGTGGTCAACTACCTAATTTTCAGGGAAAAAGTCCCGGAATTTTCCCCCCGATCCCCGCAATGGCTGGCACTTTTTGAGGGAAAAAAGTCCAAAAGTCTTATCCAACAAGGTTTTTAGATTTATTCAGCAGACCCTAAGTATGCTTATCTGGACAAACTAAGCTTTTTTATCAACAGTAGGCCTCTTGCATAATTAATTTTTCATGGTTCAAAAACGGCAAAAATAAGGATTAAATGGCATAAAATCTGTAAAGAGACCATTTAATTGATTATGATTCATTCTTAATTCTCCTGACTACTGACTACTGACTCCTGACTCCGTTCGGACTTCGGCGTGAGCTCAGTCGAACGCTGATCTCACGGCCGAAGCCTAACCCTAACAACAATTTTTGATTTTTACAAGAGGTCTAGTATAAACCCACTGATTATGATTTTTTTTGCCCACGATTTTTTTAGAAGCGACCAAAGATTTTAGACAAAGATTGAGCATAGAAACGGGACGATTTAAGCGTTGGCTCAATTCTTGAACTGTGATTCCTTGGGGATAAAATTGCATAAGTTCAAAAATTTGTGCGCTAGTATTTAATCCTTTTGTGGGACTAATAATCTTGATAGCCAAGGCTAGTAATCGGGAGAAACGACAGGCCATTAGACCCTTGTTTGTCGCTGCTTTGTTCCGATCAATCTAGCCTTTTTTTGAGAAGTTATTAGGGGTTAAAGTGTTAATAAAATCTTGACGGAAATAGAGATTAATTTGTTCCCATAATCTCTTGAATAGCAGATAAAAGGCGATCAATCTCCTCATCAGTGCCGATAGAAATCCGTACATAATTCTGAATGCGAGGATGTTTAAAATATCGCACTAATATCTGACGCTCTTTGAGTTGAGTATATAACTCACTGGCACTAATCTGGGGGGGAGAAGCGAGGATAAAATTAGCTTCCGAGTCAAAGACAATAAATCCCAACTCGCGCAAAGAAGTAATTAAACGGCTGCGGGTTTGACGGACTTTTTGCCAAACTTCCTCAAAATAATTATGGTGTTTTAAAGCTGCTGTGGCTAAAGTTTGAGCGATGCGATCTAAATTATAGGAATCACGCACCTTATCCATCTGTTCGATAATTGCCCTGGAAGCAAAACCGAAACCGACTCTTAACCCCGCTAAACTATAACTTTTCGACATGGTGCGACTAATGATGACATTATCGTAACGGGAGAGAAAATCAAGATGATTGTCATCACTAAAATCCACATAAGCTTCATCAATTAATACCACTCCCGACGCATTAGCACAGGTTGCTTCTAAATAGTCGCGATCAAGATGTTTACCGAGGGGAGGATTAGGAGAAGCGAGAAAAATTAATTTCGCTTCCGGACAAATAATCGGTCCTGCTAATTCAAATTGATCATTAGTGGGAAATTCGATAATATTTGCCCCGTGTACCCGGGCAATTGTCTCGTAAAGGGAATAGGTTAAATCCAAAAAAGCAACGCTTTCGCAGGGGTTAACAAAGGTACGCAGGGCGATATTAAGGATATCATCAGACCCATTACCCGCGATAATGCGATCGGCTGTTATGCCGTATAATTCCGCCGCCGTTTGCCGTAACTCTTTGGAGATAGGATCGGGATAGAGTCGGACTTTCTCTAATTGCTCTTGCAGGTGGGCAAAAATTTCCGCCGGTGGGGGATAGGGATTCTCATTGGTGTTAAGTTTGGTAAATCCCGCGCTTTGGGGCTGTTCTCCCGGAGTGTAAGCGGGGGTTTGACGAACACAATCGCGTGTGGGTAGCATGAACTCTCTGGAGCGGCAATTTCTAGCAAGCTTTTTATTATAGCTGATTATCAGGGGTTGAACAGATATCAACCCCTACCGGTAAAACTAATTAAGGTTCTACCCAACGGCCATCGGCTTTAATTAAATTAATCAACTCGGTGACACCTTCACTTTCGGGGACGCGTTTAATTTCCTCGCGACCGCGATAAAGGGCAATATAACCGGCCTGTTTGCCCACATAACCATAGTCTGCGTCGGCCATTTCTCCAGGTCCATTGACAATACAACCCATAACGGCGATATCGAGTCCAGTCAGGTGTTTAGTCGCTGCGCGCACTTGCTGGAGGACATCTTCTAAATTAAAAAGAGTGCGACCACAGGAAGGACAGGCAACGTATTCGACCATGGTTTTCCGCAGTCCTAGGGCCTGGAGAATACTGTAACAGACGGGAATTTCCTTTTCGGGAGCTTCCGTCAGAGAAACGCGAATTGTATCACCGATACCGTCCGCTAAGAGAGTGGCAATCCCGGCAGTGGATTTAATTCGTCCGTATTCCCCATCTCCTGCCTCAGTAACCCCCAAATGTAGGGGATAATCCATCCCTAACTCGTCCATGCGCTTAACCATGAGACGATAGGCGGCCACCATCACCGGCACGCGGGAAGCTTTCAGGGAAATGACCAGATTGCGAAAATCGAGGGATTCGCAGATGCGGATAAATTCTAAAGCCGACTGTACCATTCCTTCGGGGGTGTCGCCGTAGGTAAAGAGCATTCTTTCGGCCAGAGAACCGTGGTTAACGCCGATTCGCATCGCTTTGTCTTGATCTCGCAGGGAAATCACTAAAGGTTTCAGGGTTTCGGCTATTTTTTCGCCAATTTCATCAAATTCTGCTTGACTATACTCGCTGCGGTCGGCTTTCGGTTTCTCGAAAACGTACAAACCGGGGTTAATCCGCACTTTATCGACGTGCTTGGCCACTTCTAGGGCGATTTTCATGCCGTTGTGATGCACATCGGCTACTAAAGGCACAGGTTGATAGGTGGCGAGCAGTTTTTCCCTAATTTTAGCCAAAGCGGCCGCGTGGGCTAGACTCGGCACGGTGACGCGGACAATTTCACAACCGATTTCATGGAGGCGACGGATACCGGCCACGGAACCATCTATATCAAGGGTATCCTCGTTAATCATCGACTGCACGACCACGGGATAACCACCACCGATGGTAACGCTACCTACCTGGACGGGACGGGTTTTGCGTCGGTGAATCGTGGTGTCGAATTCGGAGGCAGTTGCGGGAGGGTTGAGCGTCGATTCCAAGGTTTGCATAGGACTATCACCAACAATCACTCTCCCTATTCTCTCAAAGAACAGGAACAGATTCTAGCCACTCTAATAAAATTGGGTTAAAACGGTCAGGACATTCATCCTGTAAACAATGACCGGCCCGTTCAAATTCTACATATTTAATCCTAGGATTAAGGGAGACAAAACCTGGAGCTAACTGGACGGGAACCATGCGATCTTGCTTGCCCCAACATAATAAAATCGGGATTTGTAAGCGTGGTAAAATTAACTTTGCTGGTGGACAATATTCGGGATGATTGACAGCTTGTGCTAGGGAAATAAAGGCCTCGGCTGCCCCCTCATCTAGGGTTGGGGCGGCGATAATTTGTACTAATTCCTCGCTGACTGCTTTCTTGTCTTCGTAGGCGATTCCTGTCCATTTTTTCAAGACTTGCGGACGACGCAGATAGTAAAAAATCGGTTTTAATAGCCAAGGAGAAGTGAAAAAGTTTTCGATGGGAGTGACGATATTTAATAACCAATCGGCGATCATTTCCCGCCGACGGCTGACATCGGGTAAACTGAGCATAACTAATCCGGCTACCATTTCTGGGTATTTACCCCCTAGGGCCATACTAACTAAAGAACCGATCGAATTTCCCACTAATACCACCGGTCTATTGATAAAAGTTTGCCAGAAATCGTGTATCTGTTCCACCCAGAGATTAACGGTATAGGGAACCTGCACTTTGCGCGAACCACCAAAACCTAATAAATCTACCGCGTAAACTCGATGATTTTGGCTGAGAATAGGAATATTATGGCGCCAATGTTCGATCGCCGCTCCAAATCCGTGCAGTAAAATTAAAGGGGGATTATCGGCATCTTGGGGGTTTTTTGCCGGCATAAAACTATAACGAATTTGCCAACCGCGCCACACCCAATCCCGTTGATAACCGATGCGTTCTGTCCAAGCTGGTGAAGTTGTCACTTAAGTCAAACAATTAAGAGGGTTTCAGGAAATATCACTCTAGTTTTATTATACTGGTTTCCCCGTCCCTAACCCGCAGCCGAATAACATCTTTGTACTACTTTTCCCACATATATTTAAATCTAGGGTTGATCTAGCCTATGCTAAAAAGAGGGGGATTAAAATCGCTCCTAAACTTTAATGGCAAATTTAGGATATTGCACAGATGGGCAATCTATTTGATGATGTCAGTCGCTTTCTTGAAACCCAACTGGAAGAATTTCTCAGAAGTCATCCCCAATTAGAATTACAGGCGCTGGTGGAACAACTGCGCGAACAGGAGCGCGATACTGCTAAACTGATTAGCGCCCTAGAAAATGAGCGTCAACGTCTCGAACAGCAAATTTTGGCCACTGCCCAAGATATCCAAACTTGGCACGCTAGAATTGATAAGGCTAAGGCCGCTGGACGGCAGGACTTGCTGAAGGCTGCTAGTGAACGCGAGGCAGCCCTCTTCCGTGAGGGTAATCAACTTTGGGGACGGATGGAAGGGGTGAAAAAACGTCTGACTCAATCCCAAGAGTTACTGCAACAGATCCAACAACGTCGTCAAGAAGTGCAAATTAAAGCCGAAAAAGCCCCTAAAAATCAGTCGCGTGACTGGGAAACCACTTTTTGGGATCAACCCCAAGAATCGGACTATCAGCGCTCGAACTACGATAATCTCGATCTAAAATTTAAAGAATGGGAAATGGAAGAAGAATTGAAAAAATTAAAGCGAGAAATGGGACGATAATTTTTCAGTGAGCAGTGAACAGTAAACAGTAAACTGATAACTCACATCTGATAACTGAAATCCCCAACAACTAAAAATTTCCCAGAATTGTTCCTCTTAGAAAACGATGGCATCTCAAGCACAAAATCCTGAAAATCACCCCTCCTCTACCCTCGAAGAAATCCGGGCCGCTCGTTTAGAAAAAGTGGCAGGATTGCAAAAAGCTGGCTTAAATCCCTACGCTTACCAGTGGAAATCTACCGCTCACGCTCAACAATTACAAGAGCAGTACGCTGACTTAGCACCGGGAGAAGAAATTAGCACAGAAGTAGCCATTGCTGGTCGGATTATTGCCCGAAGAATTATGGGTAAACTAGCCTTTTTTAACCTGCAAGATGAAACGGGAACGATTCAATTATACCTCGATAAAAAACGCATTAGTGAAACCATGGCCGCTGTGCCGAATGCCTTTAACACGGTGATTAAACTAACCGATACGGGGGATATTTTAGGAGCAAAAGGCACAATTAAACGCACAGAACGCGGGGAATTATCTATCTATGTAAACGAGTACGAAATTCTCACCAAATCCCTCTTACCTCTCCCGGATAAATGGCACGGTTTAACCGATGTAGAAAAACGTTATCGACAAAGATATGTGGATTTAATTGTTAATCCCGAAGTGCGACAAACTTTTCGCCGTCGCGCCCAAATTACCGCTGCCATTCGCAGATATTTAGACCAAGAAGGTTTTATTGAAATTGAAACTCCCGTGCTACAAAGTGAAGCGGGAGGAGCCGATGCTAGACCGTTTATCACCTATCATAATACGCTGGAGATGGAGTTATATCTCCGCATTGCCACCGAGTTACATCTAAAAAGATTAATAGTGGGTGGTTTTGAAAAAGTCTTCGAGTTAGGCAGAATTTTTCGCAATGAAGGGGTTTCTACTAAACACAACCCCGAGTTTACTTCCATCGAAATCTATCAGGCCTATGCCGATTATTATGACATGATGGAGTTAACCGAAAACATTATTGTTAATGCCGCACAAGATGTTTTAGGTACGCTGAAAATCACCTATCAAGACAGGGAAATTGACCTAACTCCTCCTTGGCGACGAGTGACCATGCACGAATTAGTCCAAGAAATAACCGGGGTTGACTTGAATAGTTTTGAGGATTTCGAGTCGGCTCGTATTGCCGCAGAAAATGCCGGCATTGGCGTTCCAGAGGACTGTAAAACCATCGGTAAGCTCCTAAATGAAGCTTTTGAACAAAAAGTCGAAGAAACCCTAATACAGCCCACTTTTGTGCTAGATTTTCCCGTGGAAATTTCGCCTTTAGCTAAACCTCATCGCTCAAAAACTGACCTCGTAGAAAGATTTGAATTATATGTGGTTGGACGGGAATTAGCTAATAGTTTTTCTGAGTTAACCGATCCCATCGATCAACGGCAAAGATTAGAAGCACAGGCACTCAAAAAAGCGGCTGGAGATTTGGAAGCGCAGGGAGTTGATGAGGACTTTTTAACCGCTTTAGAATACGGAATGCCCCCCACGGGAGGCTTAGGAATTGGCATCGATCGCCTGATCATGTTATTAACTGATTCTGCCAGTATTCGCGATGTGATTGCTTTCCCCTTATTAAAAAGTCAAAGTACAGCGATTAAATCTTTTGACTACGATGAGGAAAAAAAAATTCTGAAAGTGGAATTTAATCACGGTGGTATCTATCTTTATCATGATCTACCTTTGGCAGTATATAAAGATTTTCAGTCTGCACCATCGAAAGGACAGTTTTTTGTCGGACAAATTCGCGATAAATACAGTTTTGACAAGGAATTGTAAAAGTTAGGGTCACTTCAGTTAAGTAGATAGGTGTTAAAAGTTGTCAGACACCCCCCTTATCAAGGGGCAGGGTAGGGTTGATTCATGAATCAACCCTACTATGAATCAACCCTAGGGGCAGTGGGGATCAGAGGCAAAATCCATCTTCAATTTAATTATAACTACTTACTTATCAGTTATCAGTTATAATTCATGATCCCTTTTTACCTTTGACTTCCTGCCAAGTGTTACCGACTCCCTGTAAAACCCCGCGAATTACTAACCCAATACCCCTACCGATAACTTGGATAAGGATATAGACTACTCCCTTACCCACCACCCGAAAAAAAGCGCGCAAACGAGGGGATAAAGAGTCTCTTAATTCTAAGGCGATCGAAACTAACCAGGGTATGCCTGTTAAACTGTTTAATTCTTCCTGTCGGGGGGAATAAATGGCCAGAGATTTGATTTGTCCCTCGCTATAGTGAAATAATTGATATTGACTTTCAAAGATATCTTTGGGTTCTTGCCAGTATTGTTGCCGTCGGTATTTCCAAGATAATTCATTGCGGATTTTAGCTAATTTTCTGGCGATGAGAAATTCTGAACGGTAAAGTTTTTGTTTGACTCTTTCGGCTTCCGAGAAGTTATTGAGAATAATTACTGTCACTGCATTGGCAAGATTATGAATGAGATTTTGCAGGAGAATTTCGGCTCTGGCGATGGTTTCAGGAGCATTAGCCCGGTATCCTACTCCGTCAATAGTTAGACTATTTTCGTACACTAAATAGGAAAATAAGTCAAGAGCAAAAGGAATTTTATTGAGGATTTCTGTTTGAATTGCCTCTCTTTCTTCCAGAATAATTTCGTTAAGTCTGCCTTTACTAATTTCCTCATAAACCGAGGCATTAATTTCTAAAAATTTACGGGTCACTTTCTCCCAGATATCGTAAATAATCAGATTTAAGCGACTGGTTAATTCGCCGCTAGTAACCTGTAAATATCTCATTTCATCGACATTTTTACGAATTTCATCGAGAACTAAATACAATAATTCCCGTTGCCGATTATCCTGTAAAACATCAATTTCAAAACTGATCTTGGTTCTATTAATTAAAGGCGATCGAATGACTGCTAAAGTGGACTCAAAAACCGCCGAAACACAGAGGGGACGCTCGCGGCTTAAAATTGGTAATTCTCGATCGATATTGTTAATTATTACCGGGGGTGTGACTGAAGCTGAATTGTAAGAGCTACCTTCCAGGGGAATTAGTTTTCTCACTAGCCATAGGGCTGCTAAAAGTTCTCGTTTTCTCCCCTGCCAATAAAAGCGATCAAAGCCAGATAAAGACTGTTGATTGAGATGGAGATCAATTAAATGTAATTCACTTTCGATGCGATTTAATCCCGTTCTTCCGGCAGTGATTAACCAATGACTAGGGGCTAAACTTGCACGGGTAGCAATGGTGAGAGGAGAAGGGGCAACATCGTGGGATTCATCCCGGGAAATTTGCCCTAAAATAGTGATAAATTGTTCTAGGTTTGTGCCTTTGGGAATATAACCAGCGATGCCTAATTCTCTGGCGATTAGTTGCTGTCGGGAATCGAGAGGAAAGGTTAATAAAACAATTTTACTTTCGGGATAGCGAGAGTGGAGAATTTCACAGTAGGACCAATCAAAGAGAGGATCGATAATAATAATTTCGGGGGAGGGATTCAGAGTCAAAGCGAAAATTGTTTCTAAATACCCTTCGGTGACGATACTAATATTTTCTATCTGCGACAGGGCCTGCACCAGACCCAAGCGAAAAATCGGGTCATTATCGATGATAATTAAGGTGAGAGGGCGATCGATCACAAGAGTTGCAGCCTGTCAACGGATACTATTCACAGGGTCAATTATACAGTTATCTGGCTCATTTGTTTTGTTTATAGCCATAGAAATCGATGCGATAATCGGTAATTTTTACCCCCGTCGATGCCTCGATCTGTTTAATTAATTCCGGGGGAAGTTCGATATGCACATCGATGATTTGTTGACTGTCCAGACAATTGACGTGACTGTGGGAATCGCTGATGTTGCCGTAGAGTCTGCCGTCCCAGCGTTCCACAGATTCGATAATGCCTTGACCGGATAGAGCCTCTAGGTTTTGGTACACTGAAGTATGACCGATGTTCTTTCCTTGCAGATTGAGACGATCATAAATTTCTCGCGCTGATAGGTGTTCCTGCGCTTGCCACAGCAATTCTAAAATATAGCGACGCTGACGACTAACCCGCATTCCTAAAGTTTGACACCTTTCGATCGCATCTTCTAAACACCGGATCGGTTTTTGTTTTACCTCCAAATTGTCCATAGTTGCGTCCGTTGACCTCCGCCCTAATACATAGTCATTACCAGTTTAGCTTAGTCTTTCGATCGATGTCCACATTGCTCCAGTTTTCAGCCCATCTTCAAACTGAGATAAAAAATCAGCAGCGCCAGATTCGAGTAGATTTGCGGGCGAATGAGTGGAAAGAACCACTCCAGACACAAAGGACACAAAGATCGATCGCTAAGCTGTTAAGCATTTAAATTGCTTGTTGAGACGAGGCAAGAGGCAAGAGGCAAGAGGCAACAGTAAAGGGATTGGGGGAGATTCGGCTAATCTTAAGAATAAGTGCTTTAAATGCGTCTTAGCTTACTATATAAGTTACACTGATCACACAAAGAATAAGAGAACCAACCATTTACTTATTTCTATAGATAGGATTGGATATTTTTATACAAATTCTCTTGAAAAATATTTTGACCGATTGTAGAGTTGGTCCGTAACTTAATTTATTTTTAGGGCCATGGCCACCAAATCGCCAAAATTATTCGAGTCATTGCGGTCATAGACCGCAATGACTGTCACTACTGTTGGCCTCACCCTAGCCGCTGCTTCTAGCTCTAGTGCCGCAACAGCGTTCGGTTTCCAAGACGCTTACGATCCCATTAACTGGACATTTGCCAATAATAATGCCGACGGGTTCGTCGATACCAGCGGCGCTCCTGCTTCCATTAGCCTGACTGGGGGGGACAATGGTTCTAACAGTTCTGGAACCACAAACTACACCACCACTGCGGCTGCGGCTGGGACGGTGACGTTTAATTGGAACTATTCGACTGCGGATGTTTTGGTGGATTTTACCTGTAGCAATCTTCCTAATAGTTTCTGTGACCCTTTCGTTGTCCTCGTCAACGGGGTAGGGACTATCCCACTCAATCCTTCTGGAGGTAGCCCTCAGAGCGGGACATCGACGTTTAACGTCCTAGCTGGCGACAGTTTCGGTTTCCGTATTGCCACTGCGGATAACTTCTTCGGACGGGGTAGTGTGACGATTTCTAACTTTTCTGCCCCTGCCCCTGCCCCTGCCCCTGTTCCCGAACCCTCAACTGTGCTGAGTTTGCTGGTACTAGGAGGCTTAGGCGCTGGACTGAAGTACCTTAAGCGGAATTGATATTCCAAAAAACAGGGGACTAGGAGTTGACCTCTCCTCCTAGTTCCCAACTTGATTAGCTGTTGACTGTCTGCGAGTGCCGGAGTTTGGAGCGGGGAGAGTTGCACAATTCTGGCTTTAAGTCAATAGCCTTTACAAAACTTCAAAAATTGCAACATAAAAAAATTTCATCACTGGCGGCTTTTTTTGGGCAAGAGAATCGATATAGTCCCCTGATTGTCTTGGTTTTCCGTTGATTTAAAGCTTAAAGGTTAAACTAATCCCACAGCATACCACGATCATACCATATTATTAAATGTAGGCAACCCCGATTTACAGCCAAATTTTGGCAAATTCTGGGAAAATCAAAATCTTGTAACTTCCTTGTTACATTTAACTAATCGCCCAAATTATTTAAATATTTTAATTGATTATCTTAAGTTTATAATTTTTACTTATTTTTGAAGGCTGATTAACTAGGGTTGGGCAAAAAAGCTTGTAAGCTCTATTTAAAGTCAGTCGAATCGCTTAGTATCGGGAGACAGATGTGACTTGTATAGCTTCCCAGTTTTTGAGATTTGAAGACTTTTTAGAAGCATTTTGAAAGCGTCTTAGCCGATGGATTAAATATGAATTATCAGCCATAGAAATCTTCGTCAAGAATCTGTTCTAAGGAAAAAGGGCAGTCTAAGGGATAGGTTTCCTCTGGAGGAATCGCAATTCCAAAGTCAGCCAATTTACTTTCCTTGATGGCAATTTTGCGACCTTTAGGATAGGTTTTATCGATGGCGATTGCTACATGAGATTTCAAAGAAGGGGTGTTTTCTAGTAAGGCGATAACTCGTTCCCTGTGTTCGACAATGGAGCTATACCAGCTAGATTTCATGCTTTCAGGGACAGATGATTGTACTTTTAATTTCAGTAAATGAGCCAGCAAAATCATTAAATTTTCTTCCAAGGCATTTTTATCTGATTTACCCAATTCTTTTAACTCCTCAACCAAATGAGATACATCTAATGCCTGAAAATCTCCTTGTTCTAACTGACCTATTGTTGTTATCAGCCATAATTGAAAATCTTGTTCATAGAGTTCTGATTTAGTTATCATGATGTCTTCGATAATAGTTAATATAGATTTAATTATACTCTATTTTGCCGATTTAGGTAAAATCCCCAAGTAAAAGAAAAAGGCAGCTCAAAAGAGGATAATTTCTGTGGAGTTTTAAGGTAAATTCATTCTCAAAAGTCTCTTTTATTGTTACTTCCTATATATTATTTCCCCATTCTTTGGGAATTTGAGCAACTTTCTCTTAACCAGTCCAGAAAACGGGTTTCTTGAAGAAACCCGTTTTCTATTAAGTAGCCCAAGATTTTGCCCAGGCGAGAATTTCCTGAACTCGATCGAGGGTTGAAGATTCACAGTAGAGACGCAAAACCGGTTCTGTGCCACTAAAGCGAATTAACAACCAACTGCCATCTTCTAAACGGAACTTATAACCGTCCATAGGATTACAATCAGTCACTTGTTTACCGGCAATTTCCCTTAAGGGTTCCTTATCCAAAGCAGTAATTAACTGAGTGCGAGCTTCCATATTAGCTAGGGGTAAATCAATACGATCATACTGAGAATGAAACCCAGTTTTATCCTGTAATTGCGCGTAAAGATCGCTTAAATCTTGGCCCGATTCCACCACCGCTTCCAAAACGTATAAAGCTGATAATAAAGCATCCCGTTCGGGAATGTGAGTACCATAACCGACACCTCCCGATTCTTCCCCACCAATTAACACAGGAGTGGTCAACATTCGATCGGCGATATACTTATAACCGATCGGAGTTTCAAAGACCGATAAACCGTATAAACTGGCTAATTTGGGGATTAAATCGGAACCGCTCACCGTTTTCACAATTTCCCCTCTCATTCCCTTTTTGCCGGCTAAATGCTCGATTAAAATCGGGATGAGATTTTGGGTGCTTAAAAAATTCCCCCGACCATCGATCGCCGCCACTCGATCGCTATCGCCATCGAAGACCAAACCTACTCGCAAAGGAGCTAAATTTGCGCTCTGAGCCAGTTTATCGATGATTTCCCTCAAATTTCTCGGTAAAGGTTCCGGAGAGCCGCCACCGAACAAAGGATCGCGATTGCCGCGTAATTCCGTGATCCCCACCCCCAAAAGACGCTCTAAACCGGTAGCCGCCGCACCGTGCATGACATCGGAATAAACTTTTAGTTGTCCCGATTTGATCGCCTCGGCAATAGCGGCAATATTAACTTTTTGGCGTAAACCCTGACAATAACCTGACCACGGTTCAAAAGTGCTTAATTTACCCGCCTTGGCGTTAAATTGCGGCGGATTAGACAATAAAGCTTCAATTTGTTGGGTAATTTCTGGCGAGACAGAACCACCAAAATAACCTTTAACCTTCAAACCGAGATATTTAGCCGGGTTATGACTGGCGGTTAACACGATCGCACCGAGAGCATTTTCTGAGCGAGCTGCCCAACTAAAAGCGGGAGTGGGAGCGTAGGATTGGGAGAGAAGCACATCAAAACCTGCTTTTTGCAGCGATTCCGCCGCAGTTTGAGCAAAATCCTCCGCCATAAACCGCCGATCATAGCCGACGATAATCGTCCGCGAACCCGTGATCTGACCATAATTATCCGCTAAAACCTGAGCCGCCAAGGGAGCGAGCAGAGCGACTCGCTCGAAAGTAAAATCGGCGGCGATAATCCCGCGCCAGCCATCGGTTCCAAATTTAATCGGGTTCACGGTGGTCATGATTTACGAACTACCCCTAAAATATCCATTTTCCCAATACTGTAACCCGCTCCGTAACCTCTGGAAACTCATTTTTCCCGATCATCGGTTTTTGCCGCCGAATCGAGCGCGCCGACTTCACTGGCTAATAATTTTTCCATTAACATTTGTAACTTCATCCGTTCTATATAGGGCCATCCCCCAGTTTCCTCGATATCCCGGAGTAATCCGTATAAGTCCTGACGGGTATTGGGTAAAGATGGCTCGAACATCTGCTCGCGAATCTGCCGATGTAAATTTTCTAAAGTTCGCAGCAACATTAACAAACCGTTACAATCTCCCTGCTGTTCTTGGGCGATCGCTGTCACCGTCGTTACAAGGGAATCTAGTTGGCTATCTAATTGGCTATTATCTCCCGGCAATGGGCTATTCATCGAAATTTCTGCACCTGAAAACAGTCACACCGATCATATCAGTCATCAGCTATGAGTTTCTTAGAGCCTTCTGACTTGAAAGAGGGTGTGGGGTGTAGGGTGTAGGGTGTGGGGTGTAGGGTGTAGGGTGTAGGGTGTGGGGAAGTGGGGAGTGGGGAGAACAAAGCTGCCTATTGCCTATTGCCTATTGCCTATTGCCTATTGCCTATTGCCTTCTGTCTCTCCTCTCCCTGTCCCCCATCTTCTCAATGGTCACTGATCTTTGATAAACTGAGTTTCGATGAATTGGCCCGACCGATTCGATAATTCATCAGGCTATGGATCAAGGGTAGTAATTGTAAAGATTGACAAAGAGAGGTTGACATAGATGAGATTTCGTGCATTGTTAGTTGCCTTTTTAGCCTTGTGCTTAGGGGTGTTGACAGCTTGTAGCGACGCGCCTAGTGCCGTCCTGAATAGAAACGAGCTAACCTATGATGAAATTTTAAACACGGGATTAGCTAACAAATGTCCCCAGATTTCCGAGTTTACCCGGGGTACTCTCCCCTTAGAAAGCGGCGAAAGTTATGTGGTGACAGATTTATGCTTGGAACCCCAAGAATATTTTGTCAAGGGTGAACCCATTAATAAGCGGGAAGCAGCCACCTTTATCCCAGGTAAACTCTTAACCAGAGATACCACCAGTTTAGAACAGATGACAGCGACCTTAACCGTAGGCGAAGACGGTGTTTTAACCCTCAAGGAAGAAGACGGTATCGATTTCCAACCCATTACCGTACAATTACCCGGAGGTGAAAGAGTTCCCCTCTTCTTTACCATTAAAGGTTTCACTGGCAAAACCGAAGCTGGATTTAGCTCTATCAACAGTTCCACCGATTTTGTAGGCGACTTTAAAGTTCCCTCCTATCGTGGCGCTGGTTTCTTAGATCCCAAAGGTCGGGGTGTGGTGACGGGTTATGATAACGCTGTCGCTTTACCCGCTAGTGCTGATAGTCAAGATTTCCAGCGTGCTAACGTCAAAGCGACGGAACTGGGTAAAGGTACTATGTCTTTACAGGTAACTAAAGTTGACGCTTCTACTGGCGAGTTTGCTGGTGTTTTTGAAAGTGAGCAGCCTTCTGATACAGATTTAGGGGCAAAAGATGCTGAAGAAGTGAAAATTCGCGGCATTTTCTACGGTCGTCTCGAAGCTCGTGCCTAATTAATAAATTCAGAATTTCTGGAAATTAAGGCGAATTTCTCCCCAGAGAAGTTCGCTTTTTTTTGGCTCTCTTGGGGTTATTCAAGGGTTACAATAAAGATTGACCTCGCCCTGGAGGAAGAGTTGCTAATGCCCAAGAAAACGAACAAGAAAACGGAAGCCAAAAGTTACAACCATGGCGAGGAACATCCCCAGCGTCCCGATATTGGCACGGAACCCCACTT
>NZ_JAPZSO010000136.1:0-3787 GCF_027531715.1 Microcystis sp. LE19-8.1F
TGAGTCGATGGATATTTTTTCGGAACTTGCCCTTTCTTTGATACGCCTCAAACCCCAGAAAAACCCTTATTTCTCCAAAGGGTTAACGGCTATGAGCCTTATCAAGCAAGCTCTTTAACCTTTCTGTCACCCCTTGAGGTAATTCTTACATAACGAGGTTCTTGAAGTGAAAATCTTGGCTTAGATGCTTCATTCGCACCATACTGAGGTTTCTGTTTTAAAAGACTCGACAAATTTTGGGTTGTATATTTAAATTTGGTAATTTTTCTTTGATATAAACTCATTATAGGATCAAGCCGTCCTTCTAGTTCCTTTAAATTAACCAGAAAAATTTTATCTTTATCCACATCAAGACCTAAAAAAAAACCATCCTTACCTGACTCTATCGACTCAATAAACCGGGCAAGCTCCCGACCAATAAAATCTAACTCATTATTATTAGTCGGTTTACCCGTTGCATCATAACCAATATCTTCGGCAATTGCCATAAAAATCGGATAATCTTCGATTACCTTTTGCTTTTCTTCCCCATACTGATCACTCAAAGACTCCTTTAAAGCCTCAATTTGGTCATTATATTCCGCCGTGACCGACTTTTTCCACTCCTTATAAGCCTCCGAATCCGTCAACGCTTTACCGGACAAATTTTGAGCATTATCAAAACCTCGTAACTCCTTTAAATGCCGCTTCTTATTATTTTCAATCTTATCCAATAACTTTAAATAATCATTGCCTTGCTTAATTTGATCCTGTAAAGTCAGTTTAGCCTGTTGAATGTTTTCCGTTACTGCTTGCGAATACTTTTTCAAAAATAAAACCGAACTTTTAACCCCCGCTCCCGTTGCAGAAAAAGCCGTCTGAGGCATCGAAACCACCGCCACAATGCGATATTTTTCCTCGATTCCATCCCTGACATACTGCAAACTTGAATTAGTCAAAATACCATCAGGAACCACCATCGCTAAATAGCCACCTTCCTTTAAAAAACGATGACATTGCTCAAGAAATAAAACTTCTGTACTTTGGCTGTCCCGCTCCGTTGTCTTACTTTTAGGATTTAACCAATCTACCGCCTTCATCGCAAAGCTATATTGGGATATATAAGCCTGTTCCGTTTGTTTAATAACCGAACCAAAAGGCGGATTAGTAATAACAAAATCAAAGCGATTATATGTAAAGCCTTTATTTTCTGTCCGTTTAATTAAATCTTCACTATCGCGTAAACCATCCGCCGCAATTACATTGGTATGACCATCATCATGGATAATCATATTCATTTTGGCAACCCGGGCAATCTGTTCATTAATTTCAATGCCAAACAAATTACTCTGAGCAAAATTATGCCAATGCTGATAATGTTTGTTATATTCTTTCGGATCCGTTTTATAATTGGGATAGTATTCATTGGCCTCCCTACGAACCTTCTCTAACGCATGAAGCAGAAAACCACCGCTTCCACAAGATGTGTCTAAAACTAAAGAATTGTGCTTGATGGGTAGCACATCCACAATAAACTTAACAATTGGTCGAGGTGTAAAATACTGCCCGAAATCTCCGCGAAAAAATGACCCCATAAACGTCTCAAAAGCTCGACCCTTACTATCTAAGTCTGTTTCGCCTAAATTAATACTTTCCAAATAACCCACCACCGTCCGCAACTTCTCTGGACTTAAGCGAATATCATCTTTAAAAACTTCTGCATCTGCTCGACGGCCTTCTTCATATAAAGCCTTAATGCGCTCACTTAATTGCTTATTTTCCCGTTGTTTTCTTTCCTCCTCTTTTTCATTAGCTTTAGGAGCAACACTAAAGATCTGAAAATCGTAGGGTTCCCCTACCTTGCGAGCTTTCTTTTCATCCCAAATTTTACAAAAAATTAGCTTATCTAACTCGTCAAAAGCCTCTGAGGGATTCAACTCTCCCCCTCCCCATAACGATTGATGAGCCTGCTTAAAACGACGGGTTAACTCATCCTCTGTAACTACTGTTAACTCAAATAACTTTTGTCCATTAGAAATACCACCACCTTTAGCATATTTAAAACGCGCTAATGTTTCCACTCCCGATTGTGGAATATCAGTGATAGTAATTCTTTCCTTTGGCTTTTCTGTTGGTACTTGATAATATTCATCTTTAATACCGGAAGTTATCCAAACATATTTCGCTCCTTCCGCCACCGCATAACTAAAACCCTGCTCTACTGCCTGAGTAAATTCTAATTCTGAAACCTCTTGTTTTTTACATTCAACAACGATATGAGGCGATTTATGCCCATCATCATTATAAACAATAATATCCGCTTCTTTGGTCGATGATCCCATTGCTACGGGAACAAATAACCGAATCCGCTTTTGAGCATAACCATAGGTCAAAACTAATTTTAAAAAAGTCTCAGCTTGTACCTGTTCTTCAGGATTGCTATAATTTCGCTTTTTATTTTGATTAATATAGGTAATATATTTCTGCTCATCATCTAACTTAATTAAGCCTTTTTTTATTCCTTCTTGAATTAAACTCATAAGCGTCTGATGACCGATTCATTGACTGAGATAAAAAAATTATAATATTAACTGGGTATTTCAGACAACCTACTGTTTAGCCCGTTAAAACCGAGGAATATGATTAAAAAGATGACGCATGACCACAAATTCCCAACAAAATAACGAATAGCCATAACCCTGACGCTCCACCGTCCTCACCTGAGCTTGTAAACCCTTTAAGGAAAAATCAGGATTCCAACCCGCATATAAACCCACCCCCACCGGCACATACCGGGAAGCTGTCGCCAGTCCCGATCCCGAAAGACTCGCCGCCACCTGATTGGGAGTTTTCCGATAGATCTGTAAGACCACCTCATCCACAATCCCTTGACGCACCCAAGCCAACCAATTTTGATTATATTTATTCACCGCAAAAGAGTGAGGATTAGGCGAAAGACTCACCACCAACTTGGGATTAATCGCCTTGACATGATCGTGCAACTTGCGGGTTAAATTCGTTAAAGCCTGACTTTTATTACCAAAAACACGCGGAACCGCCCAATGATCATCTAACTGAATCCCCGCCAAATCTTTTTCTTTTAAAATATCTTCCATATTCCCCAAAAGATAGGCTTGTACCTGCGGATTCGCCGGATCTAACCAGACATTGGTTTCCACCACCGTCTTCCCTGCGGGCGTTTTTAATAGCCAATCCGGATGCTTTTTGGCAATGGGATCCTTAGGCGATAACATCAAACCATACTCAAACCAAGCAAATGGCTTCAAACCCTGCCGTAAAGACTCCTTAACCGCTGCCCTCCAGGGATTGCTCAACGGCGGCACAAACAACCAATTCGTCGGACGTTGGGAAGTCGGATAAAGCGTTCCCCTAAACCCATAAACACTAAAATACACCCGGTCATAACCCGATCGCGAAAGATGATTTAACACCTCATCTAAGGACGTAGTGTGATGTAACAATATCGTGCCAATATTGGTTAACCAAACCCCCTTCATCTGCTCATTTTCCACTGCCTTTCGGGGAGCCGCTCGGTGAGTAACCAACAACAAAAAAGCCACTCCAGCAACAATCCCAAGCCTCTTTAGGTACTTGCTAAACTTAACCATGATTGCCGATTAATCCCACCCAGATATTTGATAATAGCATTATAGCGTTTTTCAGTCTGCTGAGGTACAAAAGTTATGGGTTTTAGGCAAAAGGCAAGAGGCAAAAGTCAAAAGGGAAGAAAAATATGTGTACCTCACTAGCTTATAGCGGTGTGCAGTCGTATTAGGTACAGTGTCAC
>NZ_JAPZSO010000182.1:0-1810 GCF_027531715.1 Microcystis sp. LE19-8.1F
AATCCCGGTATGTTCTGCGATTTGTTTTCCGGCGATGCCCCGATATCTCAATGTCTTGTCTAGGGCTTCTTGAAACATAAATTATTTTTTCTACCTACAGTGAACTTATTATATTATAATTATATTGTTAGCGAATGACAAGACACCTTTGCAGTTCCAATTATGGCACGGTGGGGGGAAATATGGTTATCCGAAACGAAATTAAGAACAGTTGAAGTTCTGATTAAGGGACAAATAAGAAAAAAGTCCCTAAAAAACAACCCCGCACTGACTAGAGCGGGGAAACACTCAATTACTTCTATTATGACACAAACAAGCTTTGTTCAGATCCCGTTCGAGCTAATTAATTATGTTCGTTCCCTGAAATTGTCTGGAACCCAATACGATTTATGGCTGTATCTCTACTCCCGCGATCCTTACGGTGATCGGTTTGTCGAAATCCCCTCACCCGCAGAGATCGCCGTGGAACTGGGAGTAAATCCGCGTACCATCCAGAGAGCGGCACAACGGCTACAGGATGCCGATCTCTTCGATTTTGCCATAGATAAATGGAAGGCCAAAAACACCACCAACAACGGCAAGGGAAAAAATTTTGCCTTGGACAAAATAATCCAAAAACGGACAAAAAGATCCCGTTGCGGACAAAATGATCCTGTTGACGACAAAATGATCCAAATGTCAGCAATCGGACAAAATGATCCGATTGTCGAGTCAAAACCCTTGTCAGATAAGGATTCTACCGAGCCTCAGACTATTCAGATTATTCAGACATCCCAGACCGTTGGGGGGATAAAGAATAAATGTATTGAAAACTCTGAAGAGGAGCAAGGAAATTTCGGTAAGTTATCGGCCGTTTTGGAAGAGATGGTGATCGATAAAAACCTTTCGGTGAGAAGTTGGCAAGAAGAGGAAATTTCTCGGCAAGTTATTCCCGATTTGGTCAGGGTTAAGTTGCAAGAATTGGGGATTTCCCTCGATGAAAGGGTATGTAAGGTGATCGAGGATCACGATATATCTCAGGTTTGGGGTGCGATCAGGCACATTGAGGAGACCTGGGAGACGATCAATAATCCCCGAGGGGTGTTTTTATATCAGGTTCCGAGACAGGAGAAAGAGAAGTCTTTAAAAAATCCCTTGAACCGAGAATTTTTGCAATGGTACGAGCAGGCGATTATCGAAGGTTCTGTCCAGGCGCGATCGCCCGAATATCTACCCCTCGACCAATTTCGAGAACCCAAGGTTTTCCTTCCAGACGGTCAACTGATAGCGTGGCGCAAGGTGGCGGCGGGGGAATACGATACAGCTGCCAGTCCCCAACAAATGGCGGAATTCTTTGAGATTTTGAGAGGTTGTTATGGAACTTCCCAGAAATGAAGAAGAGGAGATAATAGGCGAACGGTTGCGGCGGATCGAGGCCGAACTGACTCAGACCGCTGGGGAGAAGAGGAAAAAAAAGGCCGATCTGCAATACCTGAGTGATCTCAGGGACGATCTTCGGGCTTACCTGAATTTAACGGTGGGTCAAGCCGTTACCGACGGCAAACGGTTGGGGGTTATCGCCCAGTTGTCTCTCCCGTCGGTGGGTTTGCCGGTCGTTTGGGTTGATTGGTACGCTTCCGTTCCCGTTCCCGAACGACCCAACAGGTTAAAGGACGAGCCGTTCTTGTGCGATTTGAAGGTTGGTGACACCGTTACCATAAATGGGAACCATCCCGAAGCCGCCGGCAAAACCTTCGAGGTCAGAGAGTTTAAGGGGAACGGCTGGATTCTCACCACCGACAACCGGCTATTTCACTGCGAGTTTTTTCTG
>NZ_JAPZSO010000114.1:0-6497 GCF_027531715.1 Microcystis sp. LE19-8.1F
TGAAATGGGGCGAAAGTCTGTGGACTCTGTGTAAGACAGTACATGGTTTTTTAACTGTGGTATGCGACGGTGGTGGAAGCAGAAACTTAAATCGTGAGGTTTAGGAATCGCCGCACTTTTAGGGCGGCGAGGATGTCAAGATCCTTGCATGGCGCGGATTAATTCGGCAGCCACTTCTGGACGGGAGAATTCCGGAGGTGGTAATTCTCCTTTGCGCAGCAGTTCCCGGACTTTCGTTCCCGAAAGGTGTATTCTTTCTTCCGGTAAACTGGGGCTAGTTTTGGTGGTTGCCATTCCCGAAGTGCGGGTACAGTAGAAAGCGTGTTCAAACTTCATCGGCACGATTCCCAATTCCCCCGGCTCGAACTCATCAAAGATATACTGGGCATCGTAGGTTCCGTAGTAGTCCCCGACTCCGGCATGGTCACGACCGACGATAAAATGGGTACAACCGTAGTTTTTACGGATAATAGCGTGGAAAATTGCTTCCCGGGGGCCGGCGTAACGCATAGCTGAGGGGTTGATAGCCAGAATAACGCGATCTTGGGGGAAGTATTTATCCATCATGATCTCATAGCAACGCATCCGCACATCGGCTGGCACATCATCGCTTTTGGTAGCGCCGACAAGAGGATGCAAGAATAAACCATCTACCACTTCTAGGGCGCATTTTTGAATATATTCGTGGGCCCGGTGGATGGGATTACGGGTTTGGAAACCGACAATCGTTTTCCAAGCTTTTTCGTGGAACATTTTGCGCGACTGCACAGGATCGATCTGATATTTGGGAAACTGGGGATGAGGATCGCGCTGAAGTAACCAAATTGGACCTGCGAGGTTAATTTCTCCCTGTTCGTAGAGAACTTTTACCCCGGGGTGTTTCTGGTCGTCGGTACGATAGACGTTAACTGCTTCGTGGGCTTTATTATAACGGTATTTTTGGGTTAGTTCTAGGACTCCGACAAAGTTGCCTTCGCTGTCATCTAAACGAATCCAGTTGCCTTCTTTGAGGGGATCCGCCACTTCTTCGCTAACGGAAAGAGTCACGGGAATTGCCCAGGGTAAACCATTGATTAGACGCATATCATCGACGACTTTTTCGTAGTCGTCCTGTTCCATAAAGCCTTTGAGGGGACTGAAACCACCAATAGCAATCATAACTAAATCCGAGAGCGCTCGTTCATCTAAGGAAACTCGCGGTAGTTTTTCAGCTAGGGCCAGAAATTCTGCTTTTTCGGCAGCGGTAGCAATACGATTAATTAATTGCCCACCGTGGGGCGCGATTCCTTCGGTCAGTACAGTCATAAAAATTTCTTTACATTGTCACGGTTTATCCTATCAGAAGTTGGTTAACCCTTAATCAAGGGGTTGGCTCTGGCGATGATTTTCCGGTTGGAACAGTTTACAATAAGATTTGTAAAAATTTATAAATAATTATGAGCGAAAAAGTTGTCCTGATTGTCGGCGCTACGGGGGGTATCGGTGCCACTTTAGCGCGGAAACTAGCTGTTAATGGTCATAAACTCGTATTAGTGGCCAGAAATGCCGATAATTTATCTAATTTAGCCAGTGAGTTGTCTTGTCCCTCTTTAATTGTGCCGACGGATATCACCAATCCCACTCAGGTAGAAACTTTGATGGCAAAAATTGTCTCCCATTACGGCCGGTTGGATGTGTTGGTTAATGCGGCCGGAGCCGGTGTGATGAAACAATATAATAAAATCACGCCGGAAGATTTAGATAAAATGCTCGACCTCAATCTGAAGGGGAGTTTTTATACCTGTCAGGCTGCCGCTAATGTGATGAAGGAAAATAAGGCCGGTCATATCTGTAATGTGGTGGGAATTTTGGGTAAGCATTCTATGGCTATGGCTGCCGCTTATTGTGCTTCTAAGTACGGGGTGGTCGGTTTTAGTAAATGTTTGGCTGATGAGTTAAAACGCTATGGTATTAAAATGACTTTATTCTATTTTGGTGGTGTCGATACTCCTTTTTGGGATCAGGTGAGCTTAAAAGTTGATCGCACTAAAATGTTAACCGCTCAAACCGCCGCCGATGCTATCTATTTTGCCATGAATGCTGAACCCCAAGCTGTCCCCATGGAAATTAATATTCAACCCGATAGTCATCTCTTTTTTTAGTCATCAGGAGTCGGTCGTCAGGAGTCGGTCGTCAGGAGTTGAGAGTTGGGGTTTTAGGGAGTTGGGGTTTTGGGGTATTAGTTGAAATTACCCTATCTCCTCACTCCCCCATTTCCCCATTTCCCCATTTCCCCACTCCCCACTTACTAACACTCAACCGCTTTTTTGACTTTATCTATGTTTATTGATCATATTCATTTTTATGTAGAATCGGCCAAAAAATGGCGAGATTGGTTTGTGCGGGTGATGGATTTTCAAGCGATCGCAAGTTTAGTTAATCTCCACACGCACACGGAAATAGTTGGCAATGGCATCCAAAAAGATAAAACTAAACAGATTATTTTTATCTTATCTTCTCCCTTAAATTCCCTTAGTCCCGTGGCGGAATTTTTAAGTAAATATCCTGAAGGGGTGGCGGATGTAGCTTTTCAAGTAGAGGATTTAGACAGTTTAGCTAGGAGAATTAAACAGGACATTTTTATTGAGGAAACTGTTTTGGCTAGGGGTAAGATAAAAAGCTGTCAAATCTCTAGCATTGCTGATCTCAAACATACGTTGATTGAAAGACAGGGAATCACGCCAATTTTAGCCGATCCTAATCTGATTGAGTATGATAGTAGGGAACAATATAATCAGGATATTCTGGCAATTGATCATTTAGTTTTAAATGTTTTTCAGGGTAATTTAGAGTTAACATCCAATTGGTATGAGGAAAATTTAGGCTTTAAAAAAAGGCAAGCTTTTACTATTAAAACGGAGCGTTCTGGTCTTTATTCTCAGGTACTTGTTCACCCCGAAACTGAATTAAAATTACCGATTAATGAACCAGATAGTAACAGTTCTCAAATTCAAGAATTTTTAGATATTAATCAAAAATCTGGTATTCAACACATTGCTTTAAAAACAGAAAATATTGTAAACTTAACTCAAAAATTAAGAGAAAAAAAGGTAGAGTTTTTATCAGTTCCCGACAGTTATTATCAACAAATTAACTATCAAAAGAAAGATTTTAATATTGCTGATTGGGAATGGTCAGAAATTAAAAAAAGGGAAATTCTCATCGATTTTGAACAAAATAGTTATTCCCTCCCGGAAAAGCCGACTTTACTGCAAATTTTCACTAAACCAATTTTTTCTCAGCCGACTTTCTTTTTTGAATTAATCGAGCGACGTCACGCCGCCAGAGGTTTTGGAGAAGGCAACTTCCGGGCCCTATTTGAAGCGATCGAACGGGAACAAATACAGCGAGGAACTTTAGATTAGAGTCAGAAAAGCGAGCATTTTTCCCATGAGACTAAGTAGGTAGGTGTTAAAAGTTTTCAGACACCCCCCTTATTAAGGGGGGCAGGGGGGATCGAACCTAAAATCCATTTTTAATTTAATTATAACCAGCTACTTATCAACGATAACGTAATTCGATCACATCTTTTTTGATCGTGACATCATAGGAACCAAAAAAGGTTTGTCCCAAGAGTCCTAATCCTTCCATTTGGGGAGAAATACCAACAATCTGATTAGATAAAACCACCTCGCCAACTTTAACAGAATTAATGCGACCAAGATAAACCGTAACGACACCGCCAGCGGTATGAGCGAGTACTTCCCTTTCCCGTTTGACTTTCATCGCTTTTGCCATGGCATCGGTAAGGACGATGCCACTAGCTCCCGTATCAAAAAGCATTTCATAATAGTGACGGTTATTAAAAACCACCATCACCGTGGGAATGCCGTTAACCCGGCGTTGAATCGGTAGCTGATAAACTTGCGGGGAATTTTTCCTATTTCTGGATGAACCGCCACAGAGACGGCTAAGATCTATGTGTTGTCCATCTGCTCTTTGGAGAAAGCATTCCGATTGAGCGAGAGTCGCGGTGGTGAAGGGAAATAACAGCAGGGTGCTGGACAAGGCGATCACAGAAATAGACCTATTCATGGGTTTAACATCGAGAAGACCGACTCGGAAAAGAACGCTTCTAGCTCTAAAATTCCCCAAAAATGCGGGAAAATAAGACGGTTTTAGCCAGGAGGCCAAGCCATTGGGCGATCGCCTAAGAGATGGACATGAAGATGATCGACGGTTTGACCTCCCTGTTCCCCATTATTGATCACCACTCGATAACCTTGACTTAATTTAGCCTCGGCGGCCACTTTTTTAACAGTTAGTAACAAATGTCCCAATAAATCGCGATCGCTGTCGCTGGCTTCCTCTAGTTTCGGAATCGGTTTTTTGGGGATAATGAGGATATGGGTGGGTGCTTGGGGATTAACATCTCGAAAAGCGAGAACCAGATCATCTTCATAAACGATCGAGGCAGGAATTTCTTTCCGGATAATTTTGCTAAAAATAGTCTCGCTCATAGACAAATTGCTTTTTTTTTAACTATACCATTAAGCTCTCAGCTTTTCTGGCTAGGTTATCCCGAGAAATAGGCTGATTTTCTGGGTAAATTCCCAGATAAAATCATTTTTATGCGGAAAACTAGCCTAACATCCTGTTTCATTTTCCTAAGAACTCACTTTATTTTTACTTGAGCCAAAATGTTAGCAAGGGTTTGGAGTGCGGCAATTATCGGCATTGATGCCATTAAAATCGGGGTAGAGGTGGATGTATCGGGGGGATTACCCGGAATTGCCGTGGTGGGTTTACCCGATACCGCCGTGCAGGAGTCGAAAGAAAGGGTAAAAGCTTCCCTAAAAAATGCCGGATTTGCCTTTCCCATCCGCAAAATTGTCATCAATTTAAGTCCCGCCGATATCCGCAAAGAGGGGCCGATTTATGATTTACCGATTAGTATCGGCATTTTAGGAGCCTCCGAACAGGTAGAAGCCGATTTACTGGGGGATTTTCTCTTTTTAGGTGAATTATCCCTCGATGGTAGTTTGCGTGCCGTGGCGGGGGTTTTACCCATTGCTGCCGCTGCCGAAAAAATGGGGATTAAGGGTTTAGTGGTTCCCGCCGATAATGCCAAAGAAGCGGCCGTGGTCAAAGGCGTACAAGTGTATGGGTTTCGTCATCTATCGGAAGTGGTAAATTTCTTAAATGAACCCGATCGCTATTCACCGATGACTTTTAACGCTGCCGAAGAATTTGGGCGATCGCAGGTAAATCTCCCCGATCTCAAGGATGTCAAAGGCCAAGCCATTGGTCGTCGGGCCCTGGAAATTGCCGCAGCTGGGGGTCATAACCTAATTTTTGTCGGGCCGCCGGGCAGCGGTAAAACCATGTTAGCGCGACGTTTACCCGGTATTCTGCCCCAGCTTACCTTTGGCGAATCCCTAGAAGTCTCCCAGATTCATTCCGTCGCCGGATTACTGAAAGATCGAGGTTCCCTGGTGCGCGAGCGTCCTTTTCGCAGTCCCCATCACTCCGCTTCCGGGGCAGCGCTGGTGGGAGGTGGCACTTATCCCCGACCGGGAGAAATCTCCCTTTCTCACCGTGGTATTTTATTTTTGGACGAATTAACGGAATTTAAGCGCAGTGTCTTGGAATATCTCCGGCAACCCCTAGAGGATGGTTATGTGAGCATTTCTCGCACTCGTCTTTCCGTCGCTTTTCCAGCCCGTTTTACCCTGGTGGCCAGCACCAATCCCTGTCCCTGTGGTTATTACGGCGATTCGGTGCAACCCTGCAGCTGTTCACCGCGACAACGGGAACAATATTGGGCGAAATTATCGGGGCCGCTTTTAGACCGTATTGACCTACAAGTGACGGTAAATCGCCTGAAACCGGAAGAAATGACCCAAGAGAGTCGGGGAGAAGCTTCTGAGCAAGTGCGGCAACGGGTAGAAAGGGCCAGACAAAAGGCCAGCGATCGCTTTCAGAATACGGGGATTCGCTCTAATGCGGAGATGAATTCCGAGCATTTGCGGCGTTTTTGCGCTCTTGATCATAGCAGTCGCCATATTTTAGAAGGGGCAATCCGAAAATTGGGTTTATCGGCCCGAGCAATGGATCGCATTCTCAAAGTTGCCCGCACCATTGCCGATTTAGGAGATAGTGAAATGCTGAAAAGTTCCCACGTTGCCGAAGCAATTCAGTATCGCACTCTCGATCGTTTAAGTTAGGGTTTGCGGCAAAAAGTTTGTTGCTGGGGTTAGGAGTCGGTCGTCAGGATTCAGGAGACAGGAGACAGCTTTTTTCTTCCCACTTCCCACTTCCCACTTCCCACTTTCAAGTCAGAATAACAGAATGACCTCCCACACCGCAAAAGCGATTAAGTAGGTAGGCGTTAAAAATTATCAGACACCCCCGTTATCAAGGGTAGGGTTGATTCATGAATCAACCCTACCTTATCAAGGGGGGATCAAGGGGGGATTAAAGGCAAAATCCATTTTTAATTTAATTATAACCAGCTA
>NZ_JAPZSO010000095.1:0-68715 GCF_027531715.1 Microcystis sp. LE19-8.1F
CAGCGATAGTCGAGAACAAAGTAATCTGGCTGCATCTACCGCAATTCTAGCCGGGTTAGTATTAAAGAAAGACATCATCCAACGATTATTAAGGAAGGACATCATGAAAGAATCAGTTATCTATCAAGAAATCTGGTCGGAAGGTTTACAAGAGGGACGACAAGAGGGACGACAAGAGGGACGACAAGAGGGACGACAAGAGGGAGAAGCTAACCTAGTTTTACGTCAATTAAATCGGCGTATAGGGGACATTTACCCCGAATTATTGCCCAATATTCGCAGTCTTGACCTAGAACAGTTAGAAAACTTGGGAGAAGCTTTGTTAGATTTTCAGTCACTACAGGATTTAGAACAATGGCTGGAAAATTGCCGAGCCAGTTAGTACAAATCAACTAAATACAGTCCCTCTATTGGTCACATCTTTCCTAACATAAAATTTGACGAAAAGAGAAAAGTGTGCAGGATAGCTCAAGGGGGTTCTACAATACTAAATCCGTTGAGTAACGCACAGAAAACGGGTTTCTCCGAGAAACCCGTTTTCTGCTCATGCACTCATGCAAAAAGGGGAATAAATAATCAGTCTTTAATAACCAGATTTAGTATAAGGATTGTATAAACCAGCGCAAGAGGGCAAAATCTTGATAAACTGAGGGGATAACTATCCCAGACAATCCCCATGACCACTCACTTTATTAGTGCCGAAATCGACCTACAGGAAACCCCGCAACAACTGCAGCAAGAAATCGAAAAAGAATTAGCCAAACGCGGTGAACCCTTGCGTTGGGCAATCACAGAAGTGGATACCGAGAATAATCAAGTCAAAGTCGAAGCGATTGTCACCACTGCCTCGTGAATTCCCGTCCCTATACCGCCGTACTAATTATTCCCACCGGCATCGGGGCTGCGATTGGCGGTTATGCTGGGGATGGCATTCCCGTGGCCAGAGCGATCGCCCAAGTTTGCGATCGCCTAATTACCCATCCCAATGTCCTCAACGGCGCACAACTGTACTGGCCCCTAGCCAACACCTACTATGTGGAGGGTTACGCTTTAGATCGTTTTGCCCGGGGGGATTGGGGATTAAGTCCCGTCCATCAAAATCGCATCGGGTTACTATTCGATCGCGCCATTGAATTTGACCTCTTGCAAAGACACCTTCAGGCTGCCGATGCTGTCCGGGCTACCCTAGGCTTAGATCTGACCGATTACGTTATCACCGATGCCCCCCTAAATGTGCAGTTGCGAGAGGCAGCCTCTGGGGCCAGTTGGGGAACAATTGGCAATCCCGACAGCTTGCTGCGGGGAGCAGAAAAACTGATTAACCAGGGACAGGCAGAAGCGATCGCCATTGTTGCCCGTTTTCCCGACGATCCCGATAGCATTGCCCTGGCTAATTATCGCCATGGTCAGGGGGTGGATCCCCTTGCCGGGGCCGAAGCGGTAATTTCCCATCTGGTGGTGCGACAATTCCAAATACCGGCAGCCCACGCCCCCGCTTTAAGTCCGCTGCCCCTCGATCCGCAACTTTCCCCCAAGGCCGCGGCCGAAGAAATCGGTTATACTTTTTTACCCTGCGTTTTGGTGGGTTTAAGTCGCGCCCCCCAATTGGTCAAGCAGCCCGGTCCCGATGCTATTTGGAGCCGGGAGGTGGACGCGCTGATCGTTCCCGCCAGTGCCTGCGGCTCTAGCACAGTTTTAAGTTTTTGTCAAGAGAAAACTGTACTGATTGCAGTGCAGGAAAACAGTACAAGAATGAAGGTGGCCCCGGAACCCCTAGGGGTGAAAGCAATTAGGGTACACTCATATACAGAGGCGATCGGTGCGATCGTTTGTCAACGGGCAGGGGTTAACCTAGCATCTCTTCGCCCTAATTTAAACTCTTTACGCTGTTTATCCGAGAATCCGTGACTAATTCCCCTAATTCCGAATTTGATCCCCTGACACGCACACAAGTCCTCACCATTATGGCGGTAACGGCGATTATCTTGCTGGTAGTCGCCAAAGTTTGGCAATATTTCGGTGCGATCGCTATTCCCGCCATTCGCTGGACTCTCCCGGATTTCCTGTTCGGATTAGCCTTAGCGGGGGCAATTAGTGGAATTAGTGGGCTTCTATATCGTTTTTGGTCTAGTTATCGCCATAGTGCTAACGCTTACTTAGAATTAGTCATTAAACCTTTAGCATGGCCCGATTTAATTTGGATTGGATTGCTGCCGGGGTTAAGTGAAGAATTATTATTTCGCGGGGTGATTTTGCCAGCTTTGGGCTTAAATATCTTTGGTTTAACCGTTTCTAGTCTGATTTTTGGCATCCTCCATTTTAGCGGTTCCCAACAATGGCCCTATGTTATCTGGGCAACTGTTGTCGGTTTTGCCCTCGGTTATACCATCATCATCACCGGTAATTTATTAATCCCGATCCTCGCTCATATTATCACCAATCTCCTCGCTAGTTTTCTCTGGAAATTACAGCATAGTAATCAGTAATCAGTTATCAGTTATCAGTTATCAGTCATCAGTGGGGAAGTTATCAGTAATCAGATTTGAGTTTTAAGTGAGCAGTATTAAATAGAAGTTTCCTACTGTCTTTTCACTGATTACTGTTTACTGTTCACTGTTCACTGAAAATACTCCCTTCTCCCCAATTCATAATTCATAATTCATAATTCATAATTCCCACTTTCCCATCTCCTATCTCCTGTCTCCTATCTCCCGTCTCCTGTCTCCTATAAAAAATATGGAAGTACAATTTCGCGAATTTAATCCTTTTGATGTCTGGTTTTGGCTGGAATTTTCGACGGTTCCCTCGAATATGGAACAGCAATATGTAGAAGAAGTTTTTGCCTCTTGGTTTTATTTGGGTAAATTAGGGGCTTTCAATGCCGAAAACCTACAGGTACAGGAGGTGGGAGTCGATATTAGTTATATGGAATACGATCCAGATATGGCCGAAAATGCCTTTATGTCACCGATGCACAATATGACCGATTTTGAATACTTAGGTACTTGGGGACGTTGTTGGTTTGACCTTGGTACTAGCGATCTTATTGCTTTAGATATTTTAATCAATGCCTTGACCCAATTAAGTAAGGATTTTGTCGATATTAAACGTTTAATTATCGGTGGAGAAAATCAAGATTGGACTGTCAGCGATCGCAGTAATTATCTCTTTAGCGAATAATTAGGGTTTACTGAAAAAGTTTCTTGGTGGAGTCAGTATTCTCCGAGTCAGGAGTCAGGAGTTTCCCACTTCCCCACTTCCCCACTTCCCCACTTCCCCACTTCCCCACTTCCCCACACCCCACTTAAAAACATCTATGCTTAATCTCGTCTCCCTTCCAGAAATTCCCGCCGCTGCTTGGAAACGTCCTCTAGGCAAAGGTTGGGAAAAACCCTACAGCGTCCGTTACGCCAGCAATTTAGATGATGGTCCTTGGCATGGGATGCCTCTGGGGGGATTTGGGGCCGGTTGCATCGGACGTTCCCCCAAAGGTGACTTTAACCTCTGGCATCTGGACGGCGGTGAACACAGTTTTAATAGCCTTGCCGCCTGTCAATTTAGCATTTTTGAACAAACAGAAGACGGAAGCACCCAAGCCTACGCTATGGCGACGGAAAGCCCGACGGATGGAACTTTATCGCGCTGGTCGTGGTATCCAGCCGAAAAGGGAACATATTCTGCCCTTTATCCCCGCAGTTGGTACGAGTACAAAGATGTTTTTCAGACTCAATTAATTTGCGAACAATTCTCACCGGTTTGGGCGCATAATTATCAAGAAAGTAGTTATCCTATAGCCCTATTTGAATGGACGGCTCATAATCCCACCGATAAACCGATTACTATTAGTATTATGCTGACTTGGCAAAATACAATCGGTTGGTTTACTAACGCGATTAAATCCCCAGTGGTTAAGGTGAGAGATGATGGTAGTCCCGTCTATGAATATCAATCAAAATGGGGGGAAAGTCAGGGTAATTATAATCAATGGATTGTCGATAATTTCCGCGTTGGCTGTCTAATGCGTCGGGATTACGAAAACCCTGGGGAAGGGGATGGACAGATGGCGATTGCCAGTATTACTAATCCGAGTCTAGAGGTATTCTATCTGGGTAAATGGAACCCTGCGGGCGATGGGGGCGAAGTTTGGGACTATTTCGCCATGAATGGCTCTTTACCGGATATTGAGGACGAAACCCCCGCCGAAAAAGGGGAACAAACGGCCACGGCCATGGCGATTCGTTTTACTATTCGTCCGGGGAAAACTCGCAAAATTCCTTTTATTTTAGCTTGGGATTTACCCGTCACGGAATTTGCCCAAGGAATTAACTATTATCGTCGTTATACGGACTTTTTCGGTCGCAATGGTCAAAATGCTTGGGCGATGGTACGCACGGCTTTAAAACACGGCGATACATGGCGAGAAAATATTATTAACTGGCAAAAACCGATCCTAGAACGCACCGATCTGGCTGCTTGGTTTAAAATGGCTTTATTTAACGAATTATACCTGTTAACGGACGGCGGCACTCTCTGGACGGCAGCCACGGAACAGGATCCCATCGGTCAATTTGGGGTCTTAGAATGTATTGATTATCGTTGGTATGAAAGTCTTGATGTGCGTCTCTATGGTTCCTTTGGGTTATTGATGTTATGGCCGCGCTTAGAAAAGGCCGTGATGGAAGCTTTTGCGAGGGCAATTCCCAGCAGTGACGATACTCCTCGGATTATTGGATATAACCAAGCTAGTGCCATTCGTAAGGCTAAAAATGCCACTCCCCACGATTTAGGCGCGCCCAATGAACACCCTTGGCAAAAGAGCAATTACACCAGTTATCAAGATTGTAATCTCTGGAAAGATTTAGGCAGTGATTTTGTTTTATTAGTCTATCGGGATTATTTATTAACGGGGGCTAAAGATGAGGATTTTCTGCGGGAATGTTGGCCATCAATTGTCCTGACTTTGCAATATTTAAAAACTTTTGACCTTGATAAGGATGGGATTCCCGAAAATTCCGGCGCGCCAGACCAAACCTTTGATGATTGGCGTTTACAGGGAATTAGTGCCTATTGCGGTGGTTTGTGGATAGCGGCGCTAGAAGCAACGATTAAAATTGGGGCAATTCTTGGGGAAGATACGGCAATTTTTGCCTGTTGGTTACAGCAATCTCGCGCTATTTATCATCAGACTCTCTGGAATGGAGAATATTATAATTTAGATAGTGGCAGTGGTTCCGATGTGGTGATGACTGACCAATTATGCGGTCAATTTTATGCTCGTTTATTGGCTTTACCGGATGTGGTAGAAAATCAATACACGCAATCAGCTTTAAGTAAGATTTATCAGGCTTGTTTTCTCAAGTTTCATGGGGGAAAATTTGGGGCGGCAAATGGGTTAAAACCCGATGGTACTCCCGAAAATCCCGAAGCAACTCATCCCTTGGAAGTTTGGGTAGGAATTAATTTTGGGTTGGTGGCTTTTTTACTGCAAATGGGAATGGAAAAGCAAGGATGGCAAATTACGGAGGCGGTGGTGCGACAAATTTATGAAAATGGCTTACAATTTCGCACCCCGGAAGCAATAACATCGGTGGGAACTTTTCGCGCCTGTCATTATTTGCGCGCCATGGCTATCTGGGCCATCTATGGGGTTTTGACGGAATTTCAGGGCTAAGTTTTCTTTTGGACTAACACTAGGTCGCCTTTTGTCAGTGCTAATGTACTAAATTTTCAATATACACAATTCTGGCTTTAAGTCAATAGCCTTTACAAAACTTCAAAAATTGCTTCACAAAAAAAAGTCATCCCTAGGGGCTTTTTTTGGGGAATGGTATTAATACAGTCCCCTGATTGTCTTGGTTTTGCGTTGATTTGAGACTTAAGGGTTAAACTAAGCCCACAGAATACCACGATTATACCAGATTAAGAAATATAGGCAATCCCGATTTACAGCCAAATTTTGGCAAATTCTGGGAAAATTAAAATCTTGTAACTTCCTTGTTACATTTAACTAATTAGCTAAAATATTTAAATCTTTTAATTTTTTATTCTCAAATTATAATTTTTACTTATTTTTATCCCTTCTCTCCACTTGCCACTCTCCACTCTTCCATACCTTTTAAACAGGATTTAGTATCATTAGGATAACGACTATAGAAATTATGAGACTAGAAAGAGAAGATTTTGATTGGGCGGTACAACAAAACCTAATTACTGCCAGCCAAGCTGAAAATTTATGGACAGCTTTTTTATCCCGTTATCCCCAAGAAGATGAAGTTAATCGCCCTCGCTTTAATTTCGCTAATGTGGCCTATTATTTTGGGGCATTAATTGTTATCTCCGCCCTGGGATGGTTTATGAACAAAGCTTGGGAGAGTTTCGGCGGTGCAGGCCTATTTTTTATCGCCCTATTTTATGCAATTTGTTTCATTTTTACGGGGAAAAATCTCTATTTTCAGCAAAATCTCAAAATACCAGGCGGCCTTTTATTTACCATGGCAGTAGCCATGACTCCCTTAGCAATCTACGGTTTACAACGCTGGACAGGATACTGGCAAGCGGTCGATCCGGGCATCTATCGAGATTTCCATACATGGATTAAAGGCAGTTGGTTTTTAATGGAATTAGGCACGATTATCGCAGGATTAATAACTTTGAGATTTGTTAAATTTCCTTTTTTAACTGCACCGATCGCCTTTAGTTTATGGTATATGTCAATGGACTTAACCCCTTTACTATTTGGAGAGAACGAATATACATGGAAAGTACGACTGTGGGTATCCTTTTGGTTTGGAATTGCCTGTTTAATAACTGCCTATTTAATTGATGTACGTCAGCGTCGCAGTCGGGGAGATTTTGCTTTTTGGCTATACCTATTCGGATTAATTATGTTTTGGTTTAGTCTATCTCTCCTAATCGATGATAATGAAGCGCAACGATTTTTGTACTGTCTAATTAACTTGGGATTGATGTTATTATCCGTCCTGCTAAAAAGAAGATTATTTGTGGTTTTCGGAGGGATCGGAGTATTTGGCTATCTTTCCTATCTCTCCTATCGTCTCTTTGCCGATTCAATTTTCTTTCCCTTTGCCCTAACCGTCCTAGGACTTGGTATTATCTATATGGGAGTTTTATATCAGCGTCATTACCCAACCCTCGCTAGATTTATTGAAAGTTATATTCCTCTCGAATGGCGCAATTTATTACCCAAAGATCGATAATTAGGGTAAATGGTTTTTCAGTGATCAGCAAACAGTAATCACTAATCAGCTTCTGAAGACAAGAGGCAAGAGGCAAAAGGGTGCATCTTACATTTGCAGAAATATCGACAATCAGCAATTATCAGTGACTCTTAAATTAGTACAAAAATATGAACAATCGCGTGTAAGCATCTCACAGTTAAGCTAATGCGCGGGGGGTTTGGGGGCGGCACTTCGACACATTTCGACACATTTCGACAAGCTCAATGTAAAGGCTCAATGTAAAGGCTCAGTGACCGCGCCACGCCCCCAACGGGGGGTTTGGGGGGTTCTACCCCCCAAAGGCTTGGATTGAGTGATAAAATCGGAAGTAATTACCAATTTTAGAAGATAGTTTACCTTTAAAAATCCCAACTCAGCAGATTTACAAAAATGAGATGCACCCAGGCAAAAGAAAGAATCTGGCAATTCTCCTACCTAAAAAGAAGGTTAGCAACTAAGTACATCAAAGCTTTTAGCTTAACCAATTAGGTTTTAGATTCGTCCCTTGTGAACTGAAAACTCACATCTGATCACTGATCACTGATAACTGATAATCTTCCTTCTATGCGAATACTTTTGGTGGATGATGAAAAAGAATTAACCGAACCCTTAGAACAAATTCTTGCTCAAGAAGGCTATGAAGTTGATATTGCTGATAATGGTCGGACGGGGTTAGAATTGGCACGAGAGAATAATTATGACCTCTTAATTCTCGATTGGATGTTACCCCAGCAATCTGGATTACAAATCTGTCAACATTTACGCAATCAAGGGGACACCACTCCCGTTTTATTTCTAACCGCTAAGGATACCATAGACGATCGAGTGGCGGGATTAGATGCCGGTGCTGATGATTATTTAGTCAAACCCTTTCAACTGCGAGAATTATTAGCGAGAGTCCGTGCTTTATTGCGTCGTTCTCCCAATTTTGAAGCTAGTAATAGCAGTAAACTAAAATCTGCTGATTTAGAACTCGATAGCGAAAATCAAGTGGCCTATCGTCACGGTCGCACGATCAGTTTATCAGCAAAAGAAATACAATTATTAACTTTATTTATGACCCATCCGGGGCAACTTCTCACCCATGAACAAATTTATCAGCATCTCTGGTCAGAAGGAGAGCAACCTAATAGTAATGTAGTTCCTGCCCTGATGCGCTTGCTGCGTCGTAAAATCGAAGCACCTGGAGAAACACCTCTAATTAATACTGTCTATGGGAAGGGCTACCGTTTCGGGGAAAATTAGGGAATGCTGAAGGATAATGAGAATACCAACTGATTACTGATTACTGATTACTGATATATGTTATCCTGCCTACAAATTGAAAATTTTACCCTCATCGATCGCTTAGAATTAACTTTCGGCAGCGGATTAAATGTACTGACCGGTGAGACGGGGGCAGGAAAATCGATTATATTAGATGCGATCGATATTGTTCTCGGTGGTAAAGTCAATCATCGCGTCATCCGTCAGGGAAGCCAACAATCAACCCTAGAAGCGACTTTTTCTCTGACTCCAGAATTAATTGCTTGGCTAGAAAGTCAGGAAATTGACCCATTAGAAGATAATAGTCTAACAATCAGCCGGGAATTAGTGATTACTAATAATTCCTTGCGTTCTCGTTCTCGGATTAACGGAGTCGTCGCTAATCGCCAACAAATGGCGCAAATAAGAGATTTTTTGGTAGAAATCACCGCCCAAGGTCAAACAGTTCAGTTAATGGACGCTAATCGACAGAGGGAATTATTAGATCTCTACGGGGGTGAATCGCTGCTGCGGCAGCGGGAAAAAGTAGCCACAGCCTACGCTAACTGGCAAGAAAGCAAGAATAATTTAAATAATAGGTTGCAATCGGAACAAAATCGCCTACAAAGATTAGATTTACTAGAATATCAACTAAAAGAACTAGAATCAGCTAATTTAACCGCCGCTGACGAGTTGGAACAGTTGGAACAGGAAAGAAACCGACTCTCCCACGCTGTCGATTTGCAAAATTGCAGCTATCAAGTCTATCAACTCCTCTACCAAAACGATCGCGATCAACCGGCCGTCGCCGATTTGTTAGGAAAAGCTGAAAATATCTTGACAAATATGATGGTTTATGATACGAGTTTAGAGCCAATTTTAGAGATGGTGCGATCGGCATTAAATCAGGTGGTAGAAGCGGGACAGGAAATCAACGTTTATGGGGATAGTCTAGAGGCAGATCCCGAGAGATTGAACGAGATAGAAGAGAGAATTATCCAACTTAAGCGCATTTGTCGCAAGTATGGCCCAAGTTTAGCCGAAGCACTCGATTATTATCAGAAATTACAGCAGGAATTAGCGGAGTTGACGGGAGAAGGACAATCGATTGAGGAATTAGAAAAAATTTGTCAGCAACAGGAAAAAATCTATCGAGAAACTAGCACCCAGTTGACCTTTTTGCGACAACAAACCGCTAGTCAACTAGAAAAACAATTGGTACAGGAATTAAAACCTTTAGCCATGGAAAAGGTGATTTTTGTCTGTCGGATTGACCCGGGTAATCCTAGCAGTCTGGGAGTCGATCAAGTGGTATTTTATTTTAGTCCCAATCCGGGGGAAAAAATCCAACCTTTATCCAGTACCGCTTCCGGAGGAGAAATGAGTCGTTTTCTCCTAGCGTTAAAGTCCTGTTTTTCCCAATCCCAATCGGCAGCGGCAACCCTAATTTTTGACGAAATTGACGCGGGGGTATCGGGAAAAGTTGCCCAAGCAATTGCCGATAAATTAGATCAATTAGGTCAACAATATCAAGTTTTGTGCGTTACTCATCAACCCTTAGTGGCTGCTTTAGCTGATCACCATTTTCGAGTTTATAAACAAATGATTGCCGAAGATAATCCCACTAATCTCTCGGAAATTCGCACGGTTGTCCGGGTTACTTCTCTCGATAATCGTCAGACGAGAAGGGAAGAATTGGCACAATTAACGGGAGGAAATTCGGCAGCGGATGCCCTCGCTTTTGCCGAGTCTTTATTGGAGAAAGCGGCTGCCAAAAAACAGCAGGATTTAACCTTGAAATTGGCTGATTAACCAACGTCCCACCTGACTTTGATCTCTGGTGCGCGCCTGTTGTAAAGCTGACTCTAAAACCGAGAGTTTTAAATTAGGTAAAACCTTTGATATATCAATCCTTTTGCTACCTCGATCGATTATTTCAAAGGCGAATATTTGAGGATCATCTACCTTAACACTCCAATATTCACTAACTCCTAATTCTTCATAAAGTAAGCGTTTATTGCCTAGGTCATCATTGAGGGTAGATTTTGAGATTTCAATGACTAAATCTGGTGGGGGATACTGATTTAAATCAATAATCGAAGTACCGTAGGGAATCAGATTAGCTTCGTCTGCAAAATAATAAGATATATCCGGTTGGACTTCTCGATAACCAGACCGGCGAAAACTGCAATTATCTTTGGCATTAAAGGACAGATTTTTTAGGGTGGCATAGAGACTAACAGCGAAGATCAAAATAGCATGATCGCTGGCATGATCGTTACCAATAGGAGTCATTTCTAATCGATAATAGCCATTGTAATAATAACTTTTTCCTTGATTTTCTGGGAAGTTGTTAATTGCTGCTAAGTATTCTTCCCAAGTGCCTTTAATCCATGAATCAGTTATCCCCCTAGTTTCTAACTGTTGCATAGTTATCCGATCCCCCTTTGAACTTTTTCTGTAATTATAGCAATTATTGATCAAATCAGAACCAGGGAACTGAGCCAGTATAATGATAGAATAGATTAATCGAGGAAAAATTAGCCCAATTATGACCACAACTTATGATTATATAATTATCGGTGGTGGTATCACCGGTTCCGCCTTAAGTTATGAACTAGCCAATCTAGGCAGTCGAGTCCTCTTATTAGAAAAAGAAACCCATCCCCTCAACGCCACTTTCTACAGTTACGGGGGTTTAGCCTATTGGTCGGCCACCACAGAAATCGAGAGAAAATTATATCAAGAAGGTCGAGAAATTCAGCGCAATTTATCCCAGGAATTGGGCATAGATAACGAATACCGGGACCTAGAGCTAATTCTCACCGTGAACCCCGAAGATGATCCAGCCACTGTGGCCGAAAAATTTGCTATCTTTGCTATTACTCCCGAAATTCTCGATCCGCAAGAAGCGATCGCTTTAGAACCTCTATTAAATCCCGCTGCTATCTCCGGAGTTTTACGACTACCCCACGGTCACATTAACGCCGAAAAAACTAATCTTGCCTATCAACAAGCTTTTCTACGTCTGGGAGGCACGATTATTCGGGAAGCCGTCATCGAATTAATTGAAACTGCATCGAGAATTACCGGCGTAAAAACTCCTAAAAATAATTATTCTGCCGGGGAAACTATCGTCTGTGCGGGGGGATTAACTCGGTCTTTACTGCAAAAATCCGGTATTGCTGCTTCCGTCTATTTTACCCATGCCCAGGTGATCAAAATTCCCCCCAGCGAGATAAAATTAAACACCCTAGTTATGCCTGCAATTCCTGCCAGATTGCTATTAGAGCAAAAAATCACCCAACTAGAAAATCAAGGCATTTGGCAGAGAGAAACCCCAGAAATAATTGCCAGTGTTTTAGAAACGGGGGCGGTACAATTCCGGGATCAAAGCCTTTATCTAGGGCAAATTAGCGCCATTATCACCGATCCAGGTGCGATTTTAAACCCTGTGGCGGGAGAAAAAGCAATACGCGCCGCCGTGGGGACATTACTGCCCGCCTTGGCCTCTCTCCCCGGCAGCTGTCATCATTGCCTAGTGGCCTTTGCCCCCTCGGGACGGCCCCTAGTGGGAGCGATCGCCGATAAACTGGGATTGCAGGTATTTTCTGGCTTTACCAGTACGCTTGTATCGGCTCCGCCCCTGGCCCGACGTTTTGCGCGTCATCTGCTGGGGGAAAATGACGAAATAATTACTAATTTACAAAAGTCAAGAGAGAAATTAACTGATGGTTGCAATTAATCCTAATCGACTTTTTCCAACTGCCAAAGAATTTGGTTTCCCTCCCGTCTGACCCGGGAGATTACCCAATTTCGCCACGGCCAATGGTCGCCTCGACTGGTAACGGCCCCTGGATTAATATCCATTAAATCCGCCACTTCGGCGCTGGTAATCAAATAACCGCGATTGGCCACTTCATCGGCAATGCGTAGGGTTTCGATCAGATGTCTTAGCTGGTCAACTCTTTCTCCCTGGGGTAATTGGATTTCATCGCCAGCGCTATTAGGTGGTTCATTCATGGTGATGGTCTGGTCAAAGTTGATTAACAATAAAAATTGTCGGTTAAGGCAAACAAGCAAGCTTCCCCTATCGTTATTCTATCGATTTCATCAATAATAGTCCTCATCAAAACAGTCCTAAGCTGTTCGTAATTTAAATTGCTTGTTGAGACGAGGCAAGAGGCAAGAGGCAAAAGGCAACAGTAAAGGGATTGGGGGCGGTTCGGCTAATCTAAGAGTAAGCGGTTTAAATGCGTCTTAGCTTATCTTCTCGAATCTTACCGTCACATCTTTACTAAAACCCCAAAAACCCCTTGACAAAAAACACAGAATATAGTATGTAAACCAGGGAAAGTGGTTAGCGGTTACTGATAACTGATCACTGATAACTGATAACTGAAAATAACTGCTATAAAATTGGACTAGCCTTTTTCCCCAGAAAAAAATTCCCCATCCATGACCTTAATCCTCTACAACACCCTCAGTCGTCGCGAAGAACCCTTTACCCCCCTCATCCCCGGCATTGTCTCCATGTATTGCTGCGGCATTACCGTCTATGATTATTGCCATTTGGGTCATGCGCGTACCTGTGTGGTTTGGGATGTGGTGCGGCGTTATTTAGAGTATCTCGGTTATAAAGTGCGCTATATTCAGAATTTCACTGATATTGACGATAAAATTCTCAATCGGGCTAAAAATGAACATACCACCATGGCAGCCGTGGCCGAGAAATTTATCCAGGCCTACTTTGAGGATATGGCAAAATTAGGAGTCAGACCGGCGGACGCTTATCCCCGGGCCACTCATACCCTCGACGGTATCAAGCGCCTAGTCTATGAATTAGAACAAAAAGGCTATGCTTACCCCAGCGATGGCGATGTTTACTACTCCGTCCGTCGTTTTTCTGATTATGGCAAACTATCGGGGCGAAAACTCGATGATTTGCAAGCCGGGGCCAGCGGCCGGGTAGAAACCGACGACCCGGAAGCAATTAAAAAACAAGACCCCTTTGATTTTGCCCTCTGGAAGGGGGCAAAATCGGGGGAACCTAGTTGGGATTCTCCCTGGGGCCAAGGTCGTCCGGGGTGGCATATTGAATGTTCGGCCATGGTCAAAGAACAATTGGGAGAAACTATCGATATTCATGTGGGGGGAAGTGATCTAATTTTTCCCCACCACGAAAACGAAATTGCCCAAAGTGAAGCCGCTACGGGTAAACCTCTGGCCCACTATTGGTTACATAATGGCATGGTTAAGGTGGCTGGGGAAAAAATGTCGAAATCCCTCGGTAATTTCATCACTATTCGCGAGTTATTGACAAAATATGACCCCTTAGCCGTGAGATTATTAATTTTAGGCGCCCAATACCGCAAACCGATTGATTTTTCCGATGAGGGATTGCAGGCGGCCACTAATGGCTGGCATACTTTACAAGAGGGTTTATCCTTTGGTTATAAGCATCTTCCGCCAGATAATCCCGCAATTACTGACCAAGAGCTAGAAAATCGCTTTCAAGAGGCGGTAAATCACGATTTTAACTTTGCCGGTGGTTTAGCGGTGTTATTTGAAATCGCTAAGGAATTACGCAAGGAGGGTAATAATTTAACCCATGCGGGTAAGACGGACAGCAATCTCGCCCAATTAGCGGTAAAATGGCATACTTTGGTGAAATTGTCTAGGGTTTTGGGCTTAGAAATGGCCGCTGACCAGGGAGAAACCCCTGTTTCTGAGGGAATTAGTGCAGCGGATATCGAAAATCTGATCCAACAACGGACAGAGGCGAAAAAAGCGAAAAATTACGCCGAAAGCGATCGCATTCGCGCAGAATTAAAAGCCCAAGGCATTAGTTTAATCGACCAACCCGGGGGAGTGACTAAATGGTTAAGAGAGGGAGACTAGAAATTCTTTGACCACTTCCTCTACTTTGCGATTGCGTCCATCCACCTGATAGTTTAATTTCTGCATAGCTGTGGAGGTAATTTTGCCAGTGAGTTTCGCTAAAACCTGTCGCAATTGCGGATATTTTCGCAAACTATCCCGGTTAAAAATCGGTACCGCTTCGTAGGGAGGAAAATAGCGTTGATCATCTTCTAGGATGACTAAATCTAGCACGGGAATTAAGCCATCGGTGGAATTTCCCGCCACTAAATCCACCTGTTTTTCGGCTAAAGCGCGGTACATTAACCCTAAATCCATCACTTTCGGGGGTCGGGCAAAAGTTAGGCCGTAGGTCTTGGCTAATCCCTTGTAACCGTCTTCCCTTTCCAAAAATTCATAACCAAAACCCGCTTGCCAATTGGGGGTATATTTAGCAGCTTGCGAGAGAGTTTTAAGATTGTATTGACTGGCGGTTTCTCCCCGGATAACAATGGCGAAAGTATTCTCGAATCCTAAACTGGGAAAGACTTCTAGATTAAATTTTTCTGGATAAATCTCTTGCAGCTTTTCAGAGACTAATCGGGCATCGTTAAGGGGTTTTTCTTGCAAAATTCCCGTGAAAGCCGTGCCAGAATACTCCACATAACCATCGATTTTACCCGCTTTCACCGCTTCATGACAGATCAGAGTACCACCGAGATTAAATTGACGCTCAACCCGTAAATTCGTCTCTTTTTCGATCTCCTGTGCCAAAATTTCCCCTAAAATCACCTGTTCGGTAAAATTTTTGGAACCGATCACCACGGTGCCGGGGGATGAATGGAAAATTTGAGTCAAGAGGAAAGATAGCAGGGCCAACCCGATTAAACCTAAGCCCCATTGCCATTTAGAGGGCTTTTTCGGACGTTGCGAAGGGGAAAAGGTCTTTTCTAGCCGACCGAGACTCCAATCGGCAACAAGGGCTAAAAAAGCGGCAGGAATTGCCCCCGCCAAAATTAACTGATTGTTGACCGTGGCAATACCGCGAAAAATAAACACTCCCAAACCACCGCCACCGATGGCAGCTGCGATCGTGGCCACACCGATAGCAATCACCGTCGCAATTCTCACTCCTGCCAAAATTGTCGCCCTGGCCAGGGGTAATTCGATATAGCGCAGGATTTGACCGTCGGTCATGCCTAGGGATAACCCGGCTAATTTTAATTCGGGATCAACTTTTTTGATGCCCAGATAGGTATTTAAAACAATTGGCAGTAAAGTATAGAGAGTTAGGGCAACAATAGCGGGAATTTTGCCGATTCCTCCCAAAAAAGGCACGGAAATTAAAAAACCAAATAGGGCTAAACTGGGGATAGTCTGTAGGGTGTTAACGATCGCTATAATTGGTGGGGCGAGAATAGCTTGACGACTAATTAAAATACCTAGAGGAATCCCGATTAAGCTACCCATAGCCATGGCTATTCCCGTCAAGAAAAGATGCTCTCCAGTGCGAAAAGCGATTTCCCCCGCATAATCTAGCCAAAAACTATCCATAAACTTCTCTTAAAGCGGCTGCTTCATCCTATTGTGTAGAATAAATGGGATCTATTAGTTCCAGTCTTTATTTAAAGATTCTATCACCATCTTGACATTATTTCCTCGCTAAAGACAAATGACTAACAAATTTAATCCTCGGGCTAAAACTGTTGCCGATTGGGCCTATATCGGTATTGATAAACATTTTCATAAAGTTCTTAAACACGAAGCTGGGGTTTTACTCGATCAGGATACGGAAGAATTACATCAAATTCGTGTGGGAATGCGCCGTCTTCGCAGTACCTTAACCGGTTTTGCCCCCGCTTTAACCATGCCGAAATATGCCGACCAAAAACGGGTGGGTAATCTGGGCAGAATTTTAGGAGAATTGCGGGATTTAGATGTGTTAAAATCGGCTTTTGTCGGCCATTATCAGCCAATTTTACCACCGAAAGAACAGGATTTACTGAAGAAAGTTTTACAAGTTCTCGAACACCGAAGGGAGAAGGCTTTTGCTAAGGTAGAAAAGCTGTTGAAGTCCGATAAATTTCTCAATTTTAAGGCAGATTTTGCCAGTTGGTTGGATAATCCCACCTATCAACCGATTGGAAAATTAGATATTGCCACAGTTTTACCAGACTTATTATTACCGCAAGCGAGTCGCTTTTTACTGCATGAAGGCTGGTTAATTGGGGTAAATTTAGAGGAATATAAAAGATTACGAGAGTTTTCTAGTCAAGAAATTGATGACTTATTGGCAAAAGAAGGATTATTACTGCACGATCTCCGTAAAGAAGCCAAGCGTTCCCGCTATAATATGGAGTTATTCACTCAGTTTTATGGCGACAAATATCAAGAGTATCTAGAAGATATTAAAAACCTTCAAGGTATTCTCGGAGAAATACAGGATTGTTGTGTTCTCTCGGATTTTCTTAGCCAAATTTTCCCTAATTGTCTTGCCAAGGAAATGCCCACCTTACTAGAAATTTTCCAAAATATCCGTCACCAAAAATGGCAAGAATGGCAACCGCTACAAAAGAAATTCCTTGACGCTGACACGAGAAAAAGTCTGCACGAGACAATTTTACAGCCTATTTTTCGGCAAAATAGTGTAGAATTAGATACTAATCCAGAATCCTGAGATTAGGAACCGATGAATTTTTTTCAAAAGTTAAACCACGCCATTAGTCAAAACCAGACTCTACTTGTCCTCGGTTTAGATGCTAACCCCGAAATGATGCCCTCCACCCCGGGAGAATTAATCGTTAATTTGGAACGGTGGCTCAAGTTTATTATCGATGAAACCGCCCCTTTTGTCTGTGCCTACAAACCAACTTTAGGCTTTTATCAAGCTTTGGGAGCAGCCGGGTTAGAATTATTACAGCGAGTTTTAACGGCAATTCCCGCTCATATCCCGGTAATTTTGGATGCTAAACACGGCGATATTAATACTAGCAGTATTTTAGCCGAGACTATCTTTAAAACTTGGCAGGTGGACGCGGTTACTCTCAATCCCTACTCCGGACAGGATCACGTTGCTCCTTTTTTAGTTTATCCCGAGCATGGCGCTTTTATACTCTGTCATACTTCCAATCAAGGCGCGATTAATCTGCAAGAATTCCCCAGTCGCGACAATCCTTTTTATCTGCAAGTCGTCAAAGAAGCTTGCACTTGGGGAACTCCCGAACAGGTGTTTTTAGAAGTGGGAACCACTCAACCGGAGATTTTGAAAAAGATTCGCAATTTTGCCCCCGAAAGATTGATTTTATTACGCAGTATTTGGGAAGAAAAAAGTCAATTCTCCCAGTTAATTACTGTGGGTTTAAATAGTCATGGTGAGGGTTTATTAATTCCTGTACCCCAAGACTTTTTATCTCAACCCAATTTGGGGGCAAAAGTCAAGGATTTACGCGAGGAAGTCAACAAAATTAAACAAAATCAAAGGCAAGAATCGAGCCAAGATGATACTTGGACTGCTAACGTTTGTCTTTTAAAACAACATCCTCATCAGGATTTAATTCTACAATTATTTGATATTGGTTGCTTGCTGTTTGGCGATTATGTGCAAGCATCCGGAGAAACTTTTTCCTATTATATTGATCTGAGAAAAATTATCTCTAATCCTAATATTTTTCAGCAGGTAATTGAAGCCTATGGAGAAATATTAAAAACCTTGACATTTGACCGCATTGCCGGTATCCCCTACGGTTCTTTACCCACAGCTACGGGTTTATCTTTATTATTAAATCATCCGATGATTTTCCCCCGCAAAGAAGTAAAAGCCCACGGCACAAGAAGAGTAATTGAAGGTAATTTTCAAGTGGGGGAAACTGTGGTAGTGGTGGACGATATTTTAATTTCAGGCAAAAGTGCGATCGAGGGGGCAGCCAAGATTAAATCGGCGGGATTATTAGTTAATGATATCGTGGTTTTTATCGACCATGGTGGCCCTGTTAAAGATAAACTTCGTAGCCATGGTTATCAACCTTATTCGGTTTTAACCCTGGCAGAAATTACCGATACTCTCTACGAAGCGGGAAGGCTGACAGAAGCACAATATAGCTGTTTTTTAAATCGATCCCATTGATATTTAGGGTTTGCGGCAAAAAGTTTTTCTTGGGGGCAGGGTGTGGGGTGTGGGGTGTGGGGTGTGGGGTTTTATCGATTTTCAGCTGGTCAACTACCTAATTTTCAGGGAAAAAGTACCTGAATTTTCCCCCCGATCCCCGCAATGGCTGGCACTTTTTGAGGGGAAAAAAGTCCAAAAGTCTTATCCAACAAGGTTTTTAGATTTATTCAGCAGACCCTAAGTAGCAGCCTTATGCTGTCTTTTCACTGTTTACTGATTACTGATTACTGATCCCTGAAAATTGTTAAGAAGCTTGACTGCGTAACACCTTTAGGGTATTCAGGAGCTTGCTTTCTTCTTTTTCCTCAAAAATAGTTAAATCTTTCGGTTTACAACGTTTTATATGCAATTTAATTCCCTGCGCTCCTTCTGTTTTCAAATCTTCTTCGTAACCGGCTTGAGCGACTTCAGCCTCGTCTTTAGCGAGAAAAGGACCGAAATAATAAGTACATCTGGGATAGTCGGTTTTAATCTCGACCCAGTAGGCTAATCCGAACATTTCCAGTAAGCTAATCAAAAATTCTTTCATCTCGTTCCCCATCTAAATCTACTCTGGTGGTTTTGTTACGTTTGTTTACATTTCGCAAACTTCCCTCCTATTTTATTTATACTTTCTCCTTTTGGCTATTGGGAGTGTCGAAAAATACAGATTTTCAGTCGGGGGAATTTTGCCAGCGTTGACGGTAAACTTCATAAAGAGCCATAGCCGCCGCCACCGAAGCATTGAGACTGGGGGTTTTGCCTGCCAAGGGGATAGATACCAACTCATCGCAGGACTTTTGGGTTAGCAGACTCAAACCCTCTCCCTCCGAACCTACCACCAATCCTATCGCACCCGTTAAATTAATTGTGTGTAAGGATTTACCAGTTTTTGCCGCCGTGCCGTAGAGCCAAAAACCGGCCGCTTTTAATTCCTCTAAAGCACGATTGAGATTGACCACCCTGGCCACAGGTAAATATTCCAGGGCCCCCGCCGCCACTTTCATCACCGTCGATGTCACCCCGGCGGCGCGACGTTGGGGAATAACTACCCCCTGACAACCCATAGCTTCGGCAGTGCGAATGATTGCCCCAAGGTTATGGGGATCCGTAATACCTTCAGCGATGACGATGACGGGGTGGCGACTTCTGCCCTTAGCTTTTTCGATCAGATCGGCTAATTCGATATAATCATAGGGGGACATCTGGGCGGCAATCCCCTGATGATTGGCCTTACTGGTAATCTGATCGAGACGCAGATCATCCACCTCATCAATTACCGTGCCGTTGGCTTTGGCTTTTTCTAAGAGGGTATGATAACGGGGATCGTAACGGAGTCGATTGACTACCCAAATCCGATTAAGTTGGCGCTCCTCCTCCATGGCCGTTAAAACCACCCGGCGACCGTAGAGCAGATCATCAGCTTCTTGGTTTTCTGGAGTTACTGCCGGGGATTTAGCCAGAATTGGCCCGGTTTTGGGCCGCGAGGGCCGGCGAAAATTACTATTATCGGACTTGCTACGAAATGGTCGATCGCTCATGATTGGATGGATTAATAAAAGGGGGGTCGGGAATAATACCTGAGGGCTATAATTCTAGTTTTTCTAATAGTTGATGTAATCTTGAGGGGTCTTGTAGATAAAGATAGCCGAACAGGGTTTCTAAACTGCTGGCCTGCTGATAGACTTGCGCTGTCAGACGACGGCGTTTTCCCGTGACCGCGTTGCGTCCCCGGCGCAGAATTTCTTTTTCTTGGTCTGTCAGATAGGGCTGCAGTTGTGCTAAATCTAAAGCCTGTTGTTCGGCCCTGACTTTGCCCACCACCTGAGCGTGATAGTCCCCGAGACGCTGGGGCGGCAGTAAATAATAGGTGCGGATGTATAATTCATAAACAGCATCCCCCAGATAGGCCAGGGAAGCGGGCGATAATCGGTCAAGACTCTCTAGGATTGGTGAACCCTCGCCATTGACCTGTAAGCGAATTTTTTCGAGAGGAGATTCCACGATTTACGCTTTTTCTAGATATTCGATCGCCGCTTCTAGGGTGGGTTGCAGGGAAAAAAACTTCTCCAATCGCACCAGTTTTACGGTTTGAGTTACCCGCGGATTGGTAACAATTTGTAAACTGCCTCCTTCGGTTTTGGCCTTTTTCACCAATTTTACCAAAGCCCCTAAACCGGAGCTATCGATAAAATCAATCTGAGCCAGGCTAATAATCACATCCTTAGGACCTTCCTCCACATAGCCTTCGATCACCTTACAAAAAGTCGGTTCGGAAAAGGCATCTAAAAGACCCGTCAAACGGAAAATTTGGTACTTATCTCTGACCTCACGCGTGCCTCGCAAGCTGACGGTCAAGTTAATTGCTTCTGGAATAATCCCCTCCTAGCTCTAGAGCCGTAAAAATCAAAACCCTAGTATATCCTAAAAATTTACGACCGATCCTTTTTTGCTTCCCGCATTAAATCAACAAATTTGCCAAACAGATAATCGGCATCGTGGGGGCCAGGACTGGCTTCGGGGTGGTATTGTACCGAGAAAAAGGGCAGAGACTTGTGTTTTAAACCCGCTACGGTGCGATCATTGAGGTTGAGATGGGTAATCTCCACTTCCGGGTTTAAAGAGGCTTCCTGCACGGCAAAACCGTGATTCTGACTGGTAATTTCCACCTGTTGCTGGAGTCCACAGGGTTGATTTAACCCGCGATGACCAAATTTCAGTTTAAAGGTTTCTGCTCCTAGGGATAGCCCTAAAATTTGATGACCCATACAGATGCCAAAAGTGGGTTTTTCCCCTTGTAAAAGTTCCTTGGCTAGGGCAATACCTTCGGTGACAGCCGCCGGATCTCCCGGTCCGTTAGAAAAGAAAATACCATCGGGATTATATTCGGCGATTTTTTCCGGGGGAGTGTCAGCGGGAACCACAATCACCCGACAACCGTAGCTGGCTAAACGTCGGAGAATATTGCGTTTGATGCCAAAATCGATCGCCACCACCGTTAACGGTTCTTGATCACTATCAATTGGCGCAAATTCCCAGGCGGACGGGGTGGGAGTCGTCCATTCGTACACTTCCTTGGTGGTAACTTCTTTAACGAGATTTAACCCCGCCATACTGGGGGCCGCCTGCACCAGCCGCAGTAAATCATGATAATCGAGTATTTCCGTAGAAATTGCCCCATTCATCGCCCCAACCGAGCGAATTTTGCGGGTCAGAGACCGGGTATCGATGCCATAGATGCCAATAACATGATGAGCGGCCAGATAATCCGGTAGGGATTGGCTAGAACGCCAATTACTGGGCCGGTGGCAGATATTTTTGGCGATCGCTCCTTTCACCTGGGGACGAATTGACTCCTCATCCTCGGGGTTAACCCCCGTATTTCCCAATTCCGGATAGGTAAAAGTGACGATTTGACCGGCATAACTGGGATCGGTGAGGACTTCCTGATAACCGGTCATCCCCGTGTTAAAGACAACTTCGCCGACGGTGGTTCCCTTGGACCCGAAGGAATAACCCTCGTAAACCGTACCATCGGCTAGAACTAATAAGGCTTTTTGACTAGCAGCACTGGATATCATTGTCAATTTTTTAATCTTGAGTAGTGGTGAGAAACAGAAGTCAAGGATAGACTAGAACAGGGACTAGAAAACGAATTGCTTAGTTTTAATTGGCTAGAGCGTTTTATGATTAAGAGTACGTCCGCTCAAAGACAACAGCTTCCCCTGACTAGCCATCGGCAAAATCCTATCGCTTAAAAAATAACTATATAAGTAATATGAGTCCAAGAAAACTGACTGATGCCACGAAAAAAGAAATTCTTAAGCTTTATCGGGAAACGGAGGCCACCACTTCCACGTTAGCCGAGCGTTATGGCGTGAGTAGTTCTACGGTCAGTCGTTTTCTCAAAAATTCTTTTTCTGGCGAGGAATACGAGCAATTAATCCAGAAAAAACGCTTGGCCCGTAGTCCTCGTGGCCTCGAGGAGGAGGAAGCAGCAGCGGATTTACCAGAAAAAGCGATCGAGGTGATTAGTTTTCGGGCAGCGCGCATCGCAGCTAAGGATGAGCAGGATTTTGAGCAACCGATCGCTTCTGTGGAACAATTAAGCCTGTTAATGGATACCTCTTACCCGCCGGAAGGAGATAATTCGGAATATATAGAAATTAATGGCGATAAACCACTAGAAGACGCTAATTTAACCGAGTTTTTCGTCGAAGCTATCGAGGAAGAGGAGGAGGAAGATGATCTGGACGAGGATTGGGATGAAGAGGAGGATAAAGATGAAGAGGAGGATGAGGAGGAGGAGGAGGAACTAGCGGGGAGCTATTTAGGCCCGACTATCGTTAAAACAGCCCAATTACAGATATTACCCCTATCGGCGGCGGCTTTTCCCAAAACCTGTTACTTGGTGATTGATCGCGCTGCCGAATTAATCACCCGTCCCCTCAAGGATTTTGCCGAATTGGGTAAGGTTCCCCCTCAGGAAATCCAGCAGCGCACTCTCCCCATCTTTGAAAGTCATCGCATCGCTCGTCGTTTCTCCAAGCGCAAGGAAAAAGTGATTAAAGTTCCCGACGGTCGCCTGATCGAAAAAGCTCACGCTCAACTGGAAGCTAAAGGGATCACCCGTCTGCTCATGGATGGTCGTATCTACGCTTTAGAGTAGGGAATTAGGGTATAGGAGACTGAAAAGTCTCCTCCGAACCCGTTGCTGAGGGTGGGGACTCGCGCGGGTTCGTTGAGAGAATTCAGCTTAGATGAGTTTACCCTAAGAAAATATGCCAATTTCATTCAGAGTAGAACTAGCTTACCAATAATCGGCTATTAGTGAGCGCGGTTTTTTTCTGGATTTATCACCGGGGTTAGTGTAGTTCAAACTGGTATTACTTACCCAAGTTTTGGTTATCTGGTCAATGAAATACCGAAATATGCAAGAAAACGCAACCGCCGAGAATGTTTATAAGTTTTCTAGTACCTTATCTCCTTCCGATCCAAGCTATGTGGATAGAAGGGCTGATCTGGAACTGTACCAAGCTCTGATGAACAGTCAGTATTGTTATATTTTCAATTCTCGCAAAATGGGCAAGTCGAGTTTGACAGTACGCATCCAAACTCAAATTGAAGTCCAAGGAGTAGCCTGTTCCCGTATAGACTTAAATGAATTGGGGACATCAGTAGATCAATCTAGCTGGTATCATTCCTTAATTATTGAAATTGCCGAACAATTAAAACTAAATATGACGGATTTAGAATCTTGGATTGCCAGTCAATCTGTTTCTAATGTTGGGTTACTTAGACAGTTTATTAAAGAAATTTTATTGATAAAAATTTCAAACAACATTGTTATTTTTATTGATGAAATTGATGTGGTTAGAAAACTACCTTTTGCTACTGATGACTTTTTTGCTTACCTTAGGTCTTGTCATGAAAAGCGAGTTATTAATGCAGATTTTAATCGTATTTCATTTGTTTTAATTGGCACGGCTACCCCCAATCAATTAATTCAAGATAGTCAAAGAACTCCTTTCAATATTGGTAAAGCAATTGAATTAAATGGACTGTCGTTAGAAGATAACTGTCAACCCTTGATGCAAGGACTAGAAGGGTTGGGTGTGTCCCCTCAAGAAATTCTACAAGAAATTTTTAGCTGGACTAATGGTCAACCTTTTCTAACTCAAAAATTGTGTTATTTAATGGCCAAGTTTAAAGTTCAAATACCTCGGTCTCTCTTATCAGCTTGGATGCGAGATTTTGTTTATAAACACATTATTGATAACTGGGAAAAAAAAGATGAACCTGCTTTTTTATCAAGTATAAGAGAGCGACTTATTTATCATCCTGACCAAGAGTATTTACTAAGGGTTTATGCTAATGTTTTAAAAGGTAAATTGGTGAAAGCGAGTAACACACCAGAACATGATGAATTATTGCTATCTGGATTAGTTATCGTCGATAATCAGGGCTATCTTAGGGTGGCTAATGCTATTTATCAGGCAATTTTTAATCAAAAATGGTTATATAATGTATTAGCAGCTAGTCGTCCTTATCAATCGGAGATTGCTAAGTGGGAAGACTCAAATTTTACCGATACAAATTGTTTACTGACGGGGAAAAAGTTAGAGGAATCTAAAAAATGGCAAGAAGATAAAGAATTAGATAGTATCGATTATCGTTTTTTAGCAGCCTCTGAAAGCATTACTCGTCAAAAACAATCTCGTTTATTTATGTTAGCAGCGGGAATATTTACTAGCATTGTTACAGGGTTACTTGGGTTGGGATTCTACCAGTCATGGCTGTTACCTTACTTTTATAAAATCCCCTATACTAAGGAGCCTGAACTATTTAGCCAAGGCGAAAAAAAGCTACTTATTAAACAGGAAAATTTTTATAAAGATCGGGGTATTTTAGCTTTTAAAAATGCTAATTATCTGGAAGCTAAACAGTTATTCAAAAAAGCCTATCTTGCTCATTCTGAAGATGCAGAAACATTGATTTATTATAATAATGCCATCGCTTATTTAAGTAATAATTATGTGACTTTGGCGGTGGTTATTCCCAGTGGCAAAAAAAATGAAATTTCCCAAGAAATCCTGAAAGGGATTGCTCAAGCACAATATTTATTTAATAGCCAATTACCGACAAGTGCGAATAATTTATTTTTAAATATCGTTATTGCCAATGATAATAATGATGAAAAAGTTGCTAAGATAGTCGCCAAGGAAATCGTTAAAGACCCCAAAGTTATTGGAGTAATTGGACATTATTCTAGTGAAGCCACCTTAGCAGCTTTACCTATCTATGAAAGAGCCAAAATTACTTTAATTTCTTCTACAAGTTCCTCGGATGTAATTGAGAGTGAATACTTTTTTAGAACCGTTATCACCAATGAAAAAATTGGTGAAACTTTAGCTAATTATGCCAGCCAACATGATCTAGATAAGGTAATTGTTTTTAATAATTCTAACCAGATTGATAGCCAAGAACTTACTCAAGAGTTTCATCAAGCTTTCCAAAAAAAAGGCGGTAAAATCACTAAAGTAATTGATTTATCATCTTCCCTAGATATTGACGCAGAAGTTTTAAAAGCATTTTCCCAAGATCAAGTTAGAGGAATTGTCTTATTTCCCAGTTTGGAATCAGCTTCTGTGGTAGTGGAATTATCCCATACTCTTGAACAGTTGAATACCAGTACCACTCTAGAACTGAAAAATAAGCTAGTTCTTTTAGGGAGTCATTCCATGTATGAACATGAAATGTTGGTTGATAGCGGTAAATTTATTGATAATTTAGTTTTGGCTGTGCCTTGGTTTTCCCATCTAATTAAGTCCCAAAATTTTGTCAGAGATGCTCAAGCTTTATGGAAAGAAGATATTAGTTGGCGAACCGCTACCAGTTATGATGCAGCCCAATCATTTATAGCTGCTATTAGAGCCTTGCAATCCCAGAATAAAATTTCTTCAGAGTTGATACAAGAACATTTAGAAAACCTCAATCTTTCGGCCAGTTTGACCTCAGGCAATTCTCTCAGGTTTGTAGATAATGAATCCGAATCTAATCGAGAACCAATTACTGTGAGGGTTAAGAGTAAGTTAGAAGCAAAACTTGAAAACTCAATTCAGTTTCAATTGGAATCTCAACGAGACTAATCAAGTAAATCGTCAAAATATACTTGATACAAATTGCAACGAACCTCTAGGTTATCATAACTTTTGTGGATCAGTCCCAATCGTTCCAAAAATTGGACAGATTCTCCTTTCATTTGAGCCGGAGTCAGAGCTTTTTTCTGAAGAATTTGCCTAAAAATATTCTGGAGGTTAGCATTACTTTTCAGATATCTCATCAGTAGGAAAAAATGACTTTGAAATGGCTCTCGTCCCTGCAAGGCATCATCTAGAACCTTTTCTAGAGAATTCCCTTCTTGCAATTTTACCAAGATTAACTTAATTAAATAAGGATTACCTCCCACTAAGTTCATGACCTTGTTAACATCTGATAACGTCCAATTAATGCCATTAACTTGAGCGAAAGTGAGAACTTGTTCCGCATTAAAATCCGATAAACTAGCCACATAACCTACACCAATTAAGGGAGAGGCATAAAAATCGTAGTTGCTATAAAATTCCGTTGAATGAATAATAATTAAGCGCAGTTTCCGCCAAGGTTGGGAACGTCTTTCATGCCAACTTCTGAGAATACCACAAATTTCATTACCGATTGTTTCAGTTTCCAAAATTGTATCAAATTTTTCAAAGACAAAAACCAGAGGATTAGCACTGGGTTGGAGAACATATTCCTCTAAATATCGTCGAGTTTTGTGGGCAGGAGTTCCGGGACGAGACCAAAATTTATCGAGAAGAGATTCGTTAATCTTTAATTCTTGGGTAATGGTACGACAAATCGACAGCAGCAAGTCTTCACAACTAAGGGCAATAGTGGCTTTTTCCTCCTCACAATCAATGATAACTGGTTGATAATTATCTTGTTTGAGATGATGGACTAACCAATTAACTAAACGGGTTTTGCCACTATTATGAGGTGCGCGAATTCTTAGCAACGATTGTTCTTGCTGAAGAACTTTGAGACAATTTTCCTCCAGAGGTGGACGTTTTACATAATCCTTAATATAGGTCTGATAATCCTGTTGTTTTTCCTCATCTAAAGAGGAGAGAATAGCAGCAATTGCGGGAGATTGATGTTTACTTTTGTTTGCCCACTCTTGATCAAAGCTCCTTAGGTTAGTTAAAATATCATGACCCCGTTGCCAAAAAGTAATTTGAAAAGTACGAATTTTTCCTTGATTATTGAGACGATGATCTTCCAAAATACCTAAAAACTTTTCGTTAAGATATTCCGTCAAAGCATCCCGAATTTGCCATAACTCTAGCTTTTGACCACATTTTTCTGTCAGCATTTCTAAAGCATTAAGTTCGGCTTGAATTTTCAATTTTTTCTCATTAATCCAGCTAAATTTAATAGCAAGATTTTCACAATTATCCACCTCGTAGTTAGCAAACTTTAACAGAGCATTAAGCAGATATTTGGTTCTTTGCCTGGGAATATCCCCATAAGTAACTTTTCTAGACATTATCTCAAGTTTAGTAATTAAGGACTTTGCCGGTAATTGAAAAATTTAAGTAATGATTTGGTTACGGAATAAACTTAAAACAGTGAGTTTCCTATCCTCCTTTTTGAGTGCAAGCTTCGCTCCCCTGTTTAACAGCGTGCGCTAAATCCAACCGTTCGAGAAAAATTTGACCTGTCAGTTCGCGAGTTTTCAATTGATGCCATTCAGGTGCAACAAGATTGATTTCAGAGGGGTATTTGGGCAGTGGAAACAGAAATAATCCTTGCCGCTGCCACTGATCCCAATATTCTCTGACTTGCTTACTCGAACGATAGCGGATTTTTCTAGAGGGTACCTCAAAAAATAGATTTACTTCAGCATTGCACCGCCTGAAACCCTGATGAAACCTTTGTTTATTCTCAATTAGTGTGAATATTTTCTCAATAAGTCCAATTTATCGAGGTACTCTAGACAACCTTGACCACATCTCTCAAAAAAATTTTCCGCAAAACCCCGAAGTTCCCCAAGGTTTTTCTCCACCCCCAAGTTACTCACACTCCAGTCTGGGATAGCAATTGAGGGCAAGAAAAATTAGCCTTTGACTGTGGGTGTACCCACAATGCCATAATCAACCACAACAAAGTTCAGATTTTCTTAAATAGTCTTTTTACCCTTGCTATGGCAGCACTTTGACCGATATCTGTCTGGCTATTTTGTGCCGAATTAGACAACTCCACTGGATGACTGACTATGACTAAAATTGCTGATATTGCCTACGTTACCTATCAACATCCGGATTTAGACCTGTGCGAACGTTTTTTGAGGGATTTTGGCCTGATTACCGCAGTTAAAACCGATACAGCCTTGTATATGCGAGCTAGAGGCAAAAAACAGTTTGTCTATGTCGTAGAATGGGGAAAAGAAGCTAAATTTGTCAGTTTTGCCCTAGAAGCGACATCAGAATCCGTCTTACATGAACTAGCCACTTTAGCCTCCGCTTCTCCGGTGGAAACCCTGTTCACCCCCGGCGGTGGTCAGCGCATCAAAATTATTGACCCCAACGGTTTTAACCTAGAATTGGTCTATGGTATCGAGGAAGTGGAACCTTTGCCGATTCCTGAACCCCTAGAATGGAATCACGCTAGTCGGAAAACCCGTTTAGGTCGCACCCAAAGGCCGAAAAAAGAACCCGCACCTATTTTACGTCTAGGTCATCTAGCTATTGATGTCAAAGACTTTGAGGAAAGTTATCACTGGTATCAGCAGACTTTTGGCTTAAAAGCAACAGATTTAATTTATTACGGCCATCCCAGTTTACGAGTCGGGGGTTTTCTTCGTTGTCAACGGGGAGACGAATGGGTTGATCATCACACCATCGCCATGTTGCAAGGTTCTCACCCCAAAGTCCATCATACTGCCTTCGAGGTGCAAGATTTTGACTCTATTAAAATCGGCCACGATTGGTTACGAGAAAAAGGATGGACTCCTGTGTGGGGTATTGGTCGCCATTTGTTGGGAAGTCAAGTGTTTGACTATTGGCAAGATCCTTTCGGTAGCCTCATTGAACATTTTACCGATGGGGACCTTTTCGAGCAAACCACCGAGCCAGAACTTCACGCGGGTGGGTTAGATATTCTCTATCAATGGGGACCGGCGATTCCCGAAAGTTTTTTAGGTTAAACCGTTGAAAACGTCTCATAAAAGGGTTTAGATGATGAATATTGCTGAAATATTTCAAAAAAGACGCTCTACTCGTAAATTTCGCACCGATGCCATTCCCGAAGAAATTTTAGCCGAAATTTTTCGTTTGGGATTCCAAGCTCCCTCTAGTTATAATTTGCAACCATGGCGATTTATAGTGGTTAGAGAACCAGAAAATAAGGCAAAATTGCGAGAATTCGGCTTTGAACAAGATAAATTAGTCGATGCACCCGTGGTTTTAATCTGTTGTGGCGATCGCCAAGTTAACCATCGTGGTTACATTAATCAAGTGATTGAGTTAGGAAAGCAAGAGGGGACGATTTCCGAAAAACGGGCCAAGTTCATGCACATGGCCATTCCGCCTTTTTTCCAATTTAAACCCTGTTATCAGTCTCCAGAAGCTTGGAGCAACCGACAAGTTATGATTGCGGTTACTTATCTCATGATAGCGGCGCAAAGCTTGGGGGTGGATAGTTGTCCCCTAGAAGGATTTGTGGCTAAACCCTTGCGCGAGTATTTCCAAATTCCTGATACGGTCGATGTCTGTTGTTTGTTAGCCTTGGGATACGCTGATGAACCCTTGAGCGAGTATGGGGGACGTTTTGGGACTCAGAAGCTCTGCTATGGCGAAATTTACGGAGAAACCTTTAATTTAAGCCTAAATCAACCCTAGAGTGACCGTCGCCCCCCGTCACCAGAAACTTTTCCCGGTGCGAGAGGATTAAATCTTTGTCTTCGATTCCATTTAATAATAGGGAGTAAAAAAATGACTCTTTGTTTAGATACTAAGCTTAATTTGTCAGAAATAAGCAGTTTAGTCGATATTATTCGTTATCGCGCCCAATACCAACCCCAAAAAACGGCTTATACCTTTTTAGTCGATGGCGAAACCGAAGAAAAACGCCTTACCTACGGGGAATTATTTCTGGAAGCTCAAGCGATTGCCAATAGTCTCCAATCCATTCTATTACCGGGGGAACGAGTTTTATTAGCATACCCTTCGGGATTAGAGTTTATTACTGGGTTTTTCGGCTGTTTATTAGCAGGAGTAGTGGCAATTCCAGTTAATTTGCCCAAGAAAAACCAAAAGATGGCTCGCTTAACTTCTATTATTAATAATTCGCAAGCAAGCTTACTTTTAAGCACACAATCGGAATTAGACCAATTAAAAAGGCAACTAGACAGAGATATTCCCTTTCTAGCTACGGATAGCTTAATCGGCAAAAGTTTAGCCGAAGACCACCCCACTCAGATAAAACCAGAGACCTTAGCCTTTTTACAATACACCTCTGGTTCCACGGGGACTCCCAAAGGAGTGATGGTCAATCACGAGAATCTTTTGACCAACCTCCGAGATTTAGATTTAGGTTGGGAACACGATGAAAAGAGCGTTATGGTGACATGGTTGCCAACTTTTCATGATATGGGGCTAATTTATGGCATTTTACTGCCCTTTTATCGAGGATTTCCCTGTTATCTCATGTCCCCGGTTTCCTTTTTACAACGTCCTCTCGGTTGGTTAAATGCCATCAGCAAATACAGGGCCACCCACACTGCCGCCCCTAATTTTGCCTATAAACGTTGTCTTGACAAGATTAAAGAGGAACAGCTGGCGTATTTAGACTTAAGCAGTTGGAAAGTGGCTTTAAATGGGGCAGAAACCGTCAGAATGGAAATTTTGAGCGAATTTGCTCGTAAATTTGCCCCCTGTGGTTTTGAGTTTGCCGCCTTTTGTCCGGGTTATGGTTTAGCCGAGGCCACCTTAAAAGTTGCTGCTGTCAGGAAAAATCAAGTTCCTCAAATCTGCTGGGTTGAAAAAGCCGCTTTAAACCGTCATCAAATCGTTTTTACGGAAAAAAGCCCAAATTCTCAATCCTTAGTCAGTTGTGGACAAACAGAAATCGACACAGAAATTGCCATTGTTAATCCTGAAACCTGTCAACGCTGTCCCTCCCAGCAGGTGGGAGAAATTTGGGTGAAAGGCAAAACCGTTGCCCAGGGCTATTGGCAACATCCCGAAGCTACAGAAAAAACTTTTCAAGCAGTTATCGCCGATACTGGACAGGGTTTTTATTTGCGTACAGGGGATTTAGGTTTTATTCATCAGGGTCAACTATACATCACCGGACGCTTGAAAGACCTGATGATTATTCGCGGTGGTAACTACTATCCCCAGGATATCGAACAGACCGTAGAACAATGCTATCCCGACTTTTGCCCCAGTGGAACTGCCGCCTTTACCGTAGAAATCGAGGCAGAAGAAAAGTTAGTCCTGGTTCAAGAGGTAGAAAGAACGGCAATTCGCCGTTTTAACCAGCAAAAAGCCCTAGAAGCAGTTCGTCGAGCGGTTTTTCAAGAACACGAATTGCAAGTTTATGATATTGCTTTTATCAAACCCGCATCTCTGTCCAAAACTTCTAGCGGCAAAATTCAACGCCACGCTTGCCGTCAACAGTATTTAAACCAGCAACTTCCACTAATTTCATCCCCTATGCCGACGCTAACCCCCCCCCTCAGCAGTCACCAAGCTGCCCCCACAACCGCTAGTCAAGAAAAAACCGAGCAAATCTTGACTTGGTTGCGAGATTACGCCAAAACTCGCATTAATTCCCATCTGATTGATGACCGTCGTTGTGTGCCGCCCTATATTGTCATGGATTTTGGCAATCAAGGACTGATGGGAATGCAGATTCCCGAAGAATACGGGGGAATAGCCCTTAATAATCGCAATTTTTTGCAGGTGATGGAACAATTAGCCGCCATTGATTTAACTCTGGCGACGATGGTGAGTCTCAATAACAGCTTAGGTATCCGTCCGCTGCTCAACTACGGGACTATTTCCCTCAAGCAAGAGTTATTACCTCTTTTAGCGACAGGAAGGCAATTATCCTCCTTTGGCATGACGGAACCGGAAGCAGGAGCGAATATCGGGGCAATTAGTACCGTTGCCGTGCCGGATGGCCGAGATAAATGGCGAATTCGCGGCCTTAAGCGTTGGAATGGTTCCGCTTGGGCCGGAATGATTAATGTTTTTGTCCGTTTGCTTGATTCGGAAGAACCGGGGAATAACGGTTTGACAGGTTTTCTTGTCCGTCAAGGTACCCCCGGTCTGCGTTTGGGACCTGAATCCCTAACTATGGGATTACGGGGAATTATGCAAAATGCCATCTATTTTGAGGATGTTTTAGTCACTAAAGAGCAATTGCTGGGAGAATTGGGCAATGGCACTGAACCCGCCGACGATGCTTTACTTTATGCCCGTTTAGGTATTGGCATGATGGGAGTTGGCGGCATGAAACGCTGTTTACAATTAATGTTACGTTATGCCAGTCGTCGTTCGATCGCTACCGGTAAATTGCTAGAAAGTCCGATTACTTTAGCCCGTTTTGACCATTTAACTGGGGCTACTGTGGCCTTGTCCAGTCTCTTAAAGTGTATTACCACCGCCTTAGACCAAAAAGTTGCCGTTCCCAGGGAAATGGCCGTTATTGCCAAGATTACGGGGGCTGATTACCTCTGGGAAGCGGCCGATAGTCTCGTTCAGATGCTCGGGGGTAGAGGTTACATGGAAACTAATCTTGCCCCGCAAATTCTCCGGGATGCCAGAGTTTTACGAATTGGCGAAGGTCCTAACGAAAGTTTGAAAATCTTTTTGGGCAAAAGTATCACCCATACGGACAAATTAGGCGAATTTCTGACAAAAGTTCTGGAAGCGCCCGAGATTGCCCTGCAACTCCACACCACTGCCCAATCTATTAATCAGCGTTGTCTCCAGTCTAATCTCTGGGGTGATCGTTCTGCCTCCTTAGCTTGGGCCTATTCTTTAATCGGAGAATTGGGTTGTTACGCCGCTTTAGTAGCAACAACGGCGAAAATGTCCCAAATTCACCCCGGGGAAAAGTACAGTCATGCCCTAGCTTGGAGTCAATTGCAGTTTGATTTATGTGTGCAGAAAGCTCTCCGGGGAACACCCGAAGAAAACTTTGCTTCTTCGGTGGCAACTATCCGCGATCGTATCCTCGATTATACTCAATCTATTGATGATATCGAACAACGTCTAGAGGGTTCCGATTATCAACTCGACGAGTTATTGACGTTGGAACCAGAAGCTAAACAGACTCATCCTCAAGCTGAAACTTCTCTGGTCGAAATTGCTATTCAAACGCCGCAGAACCGAGTAAATAGCCCCTCTAGTCCGAAAAAGTCCCTTATTAGCCAACAAACTCCCGAAAAGGTGGAAATGTGGTTAAGTAATTGGTTACACCAGAAATTAAAGGTCAATCCAGCCACTATCCAAACCAGCCAGTCTTTTGCTGATTTTGGCTTAGATTCAATTTTTGCCGTGGAATTAGCGCAAGATATTGCCGATTGGTCGGGAATCCCCGTCGAAGCCACCATTGTTTGGAATTATCCCACTATTGATAGTTTGGCAGAATATTTAGCTAACCAGATTAATCAAAGCAATACGGCGGCTGAATCGACAAATAATCGAGAAAAAAGCGAAATTTTAGCAGTTTTACCCCAAATATCCGAAGAAGAAATCTCAGCCTTCTTTAGTTAATCGCTGGTGGGGATAGGATAGCTAATTTCCCTTGACCTATCCCCCACCTCGGAGTCACGGGGACAATTGTGACTATGCCACTAAATTTTCCCATCCCGACAGTATCAAGGTTTTTCCCGCTTATCCGTGACTTTTTCCCAAGCATAACCTGAGATGAAAGTGACGTGACATAACAAGACAAGAGTTGTTAGGAAGATGAATCAACAAAAACAAGCTTTTTTAGAACAATACAAACACCTCGATGCAATGGTCAAAGCGCAAACCGAACCCATCGCTATTGTGGGGATGGGCTGTCGTTTTCCCGCAGGAGTCAATGATTCCGCAAGTTATTGGCAGTTATTGGTTAATGGCATCGATGCAGTAACAGAAATTCCCCTAGAACGTTGGAATATTGCCGACTATTATCACCAAGATGCCGATGTTCCGGGAAAAATGTATAGTCGGGAAGGGGCATTTTTAGACAAAGTTGACGAATTTGACCCGGCTTTCTTCGGCATCTCACCTCGGGAAGCCGCCGCCATGGATCCGCAACAACGGTTACTGTTAGAAGTCTGTTGGGAGTCCCTAGAAAATGGGGCTATTGCGCCAGAAAGTTTGATTAATAGTCAAACTGGCGTATTTATGGGCATTTTTCGCGATGATTATGCCCAATTATGTTTTCATCAAGGCGTAGTCAATCACATTGATGCTTACAACAGTTTAGGAACCAGTCGCGCTATTGCCGTCGGCAGAATCTCTTATCTATTTGGGTTTCACGGTCCGACTCTGCAAATTGATACGGCCTGTTCCTCTTCCCTTTTGGCAGTACATTTGGCCTGTCAAAGTCTGCGCGGCCAAGAATGTAATCTCGCTTTAGCGGGGGGGGTGAATCTGATGTTAACCCCGGCCACTGCGATTAGTAATTGTAAATTAAAAGCCGTTTCTCCCCAGGGTCGCAGTAAAACCTTTGATGCTTCGGCCGATGGTTATGGTCGGGGCGAAGGTTGCGGTGTCGTGGTCTTAAAACGTCTCAGTGATGCTCTCCGAGATGGCAATCTTATTTTCGCCCAAATTCGCGGTTCGGCTGTCAATCACGATGGAAAAAGTAATGGCTTAACCGCCCCCAATGGTCAGGCACAGGAAGCTTTACTCAGACAAGCCCTCGAAAGAGCGAAAATTCAACCTAAAGATCTGCAATACGTCGAAGTTCACGGTACAGGTACATCTTTAGGAGATCCCATCGAGGTTTTATCCTTAGGGAAAATTTATGGCCAGGGTCATAGCCAAGATAATCCCCTGATTTTGGGAACCGTGAAAACTAATATGGGGCATCTGGAAGGGGCTGCGGGGATTGCAGCGTTAATTAAGACAGTTTTACAGCTACAAAATCAGCAAATCGCCCCTAATCTTCATTTTAAGAACCCTAATCCCTATATTCCCTGGGAAAAACTGCCGGTCAAAATCCCCACCACTCTTACCCCTTGGTTGGTCAGAGAAGGAGTCCGACGGGCTGGAGTGAGCGCTTTTGGGATGAGTGGGACTAACGTCCATTTAATCGTGGAGGAAAGCAATTTTGAGCGGCTTAGTGACGAAAAACCTCATTTAGAACGTCCTTGTCATTTAATTACCCTTTCGGCGAAAAGTGAGCCAGCCTTACGGGAATTAGCTCAACGCTACTACGATTTTTTAGGTCAAAATTCCCAGACGGTCATGGCAAATCTGGCCTATACCGCTAATACTGGGCGATCGCATTTTGAGCATCGTTTAGCTATTCCCTTTCTGGCTCAAAAACAGCTTGAGCAAGCTTTAAAAGACTTTATTAGGGATGAAAATCGCTTTTCAGGTCAAAAAAGTATTTTAACCTCGAAAAAAGCCCCTAAACTGGCTTTTATGTGTACGGGACAGGGTTCACAGTATCCCGGAATGGCTAGGGAACTCTACGAAACGCAACCGACTTTTCGCCAAACTTTAGAGAAATGTGACGAAATTTTACGGAGCTATGGGGTGAAATCCTTACTGCAAGTGTTATATGGGGACGAAAAAACCAGTCAGTTGATTAATCAGACTTTTTACAGTCAAATTACCCTATTTTCTCTGGAATATGCCCTCGCCCAACTCTGGTTATCTTGGGGAGTGAAACCCGATGCTCTCATCGGTCATAGTTTAGGGGAATATGTGGCCGCTTGTTTAGCGGGAGTCTTTAGCTTAGAAGACGGTTTGAAGTTAATTGCCCATCGGGGACGCTTAATGCAGACATTACCGAAAAACGGCATAATGGCGGCAATTTTTACCGATTCCGACACCGTGACCAATCATCTGAGGAAGATTAGGGGCATCTGTACCATTGCTGCGGTCAATAGTCGAGAAAATACGGTCATTTCTGGCGAAACTGAGGCTATTAACCATTTAATCGCTAACTTTAATCAGAGAGGCATTGAAAGTCAGACTTTAGCGGTTTCCCATGCTTTCCATTCTCCCTTAATGACGGGTATGGTGGGGGAATTTGCCAAGATTGCCGAAACTATCACCTATAATTCCCCACGTCTTCCCCTTATTTCTAACTTGACTGGGGATGTTATCGATGCAGAGATAGCAACTTCCCAATATTGGGTTAATCATCTACTGTCTCCCGTAGAGTTTGCCCGGGGTATAGAAAGATTAGGAGAGTTAAATACGGAAATATTCCTAGAAATTGGCGCAAAAACCACATTAATTAACCTAGGTCAGCAAAATCTCCCCGACCGAGGTCTCTGGTTAGCTAGTTTATCCCCAAAACAGTCGAATTGGGAAACCCTACTCCAAAGTTTAGCGACCCTTTATGTAAAAGGGGTCAAAATTGACTGGAATGGATTCGACCTGGATTATTTACGCGAAAAAATCCCCTTACCGACCTATCCCTTCCAAAGAAAACGCTATTGGTTAGATTACATTGATTCTCAGCTAAAAACCCCGACAGTAGCAGCTTTCCACCCCCTCCTACAGCAACCGCTGCATCTATTGGGGTCAAAGGATGTTCACTATCAATCCTCTCTTTCTCCCTGCTCTCCGAGCTATCTGCAAGAACATCAAGTTTTTGGCCAGGTAGTTTTCCCGGCCGCGGCCTATCTAGAGATGATTATAGTGGCAGCCGGTCAACAATATCCCAATCAGCAGTTTACTATTGGCCAATTGAGTCTGAATCGACCCTTAATTTTCTCAGAAAACCAGAGTAAAAAGGTACAGTTAAGCTTACTAGCGGGGGGACAATTTCAGATTCTCAGTCTTGGGGAAGGGGAAGTTTCCCTACTGCATCTATCCGGTAATTTAACCAATGAAAACCAGGACTTACCCAGCGGCAATTGGACAGATATCCGGGACCGTTGTCACCAAAAAATCGAAATCGCACAGCATTATCAGGACTGTTCAAGTAAAGGAGTGAACTACGGGGAAAGTTTTCGAGTTATCCAGGAACTTTACCGCAATCAGTCCGAAATTGTCGCAAAAATTCAACTTTCTTCCCATCTACTCTCGCAAGCGGTGGATTACCAGCTACATCCTGTCTTACTTGATGGTTGCTTTCACGCTATGTCGGCACTATTTCCCGCAGGGAATAGCACCTATCTTCCCACTAATATTGACCGATTGACCTTTTCGGGAGTTAAGGACACCTCTATATACTGTCATGGTCGCTTCAGCCATAGCAATTTGCAAAACGGCATCTTAATCGCTGATTTGACTATTTTCAGCGAATCGGGTCAATTAATTAGCCAAATTGACGGATTAACCTTTCAACAGGCCCGGCCAGAAACCCTCTTTTCCCAGACCAACGACCTCAAGGATAGTTTATACGAAATTACTTGGCAAGCCACGGACTTGACGGGAATGGATTGGACAGAAACAGGAGATTGGTTAATTTTTGCTGACAAAAAGGGAGTAGGGCAACAATTAGCCGAAAAATTGGTGCAACAAGGGCATAGATGCCAACTTATCACCGAAAACAATCGCCAGACTTGGCAATATTTCCTCAAAAAACCCTATCAAGGTCTAATTTATCTCTGGGGAATCGATGACGACCAAGCTTTAGAAAATAATCAAAACCTAGCCGTCACTCAGGAGCGAATTTGTGGAACTTTGCTGGAAATAGTGCAAGAACTAGGCAAAATAGAGGTTAATTACTCTCCTCGCCTCTATATTGTCACCCAATCGGCTCAATACATTCCTTCTCAACCCACAGTGATTGCCCTTGCCCAAAGTTCCCTCTGGGGATTAGGACGGACTATTGCCCTAGAACACCCAGAATTGCGCTGTCTGTGTCTAGATGGAGATAAATTTCAGGATAGCCACACCTTAGCCCTAGAGGTGTTCCAATCTTTACAAAGTTCGGAGGAGGAAAATCAAATCGTTTGGCGGCAAGGCCAGAGCTATGTGGCTCGTTTAGGGCGATTTATCCCGAAATCGTCGCTAAAAAACCGAGAAATTGCCGAAAATGCCACCTATCTTATTACTGGTGGTCTAGGGGCCTTAGGGCAGCAAGTGGCTAATTGGTTAAGGAAAAAAGGAGCAAAATCCCTCGTCTTACTGAGTCGCCGGGGAATAACTCCAGAAACCCAACCAATTATAGACCAATGGCGACAAGAGGGAACCAATGTAGAAGTTTTTGCCGCCGACGTTAGCGACTTTGGCCAAATGCGTCGGGCTTTTGAGATAATCGAGCAACAGTTACCCCCCTTAAAAGGCATTATTCACACGGCCGGGGTGTTAGAGGATGCCAGCTTATCCAAACAGACTTGGGAGAAATTTGAGCGCGTCTTTTCCCCCAAAATACTCGGCGCTTGGAATTTGCATCTCCTCAGTCAAGAAGTTGATTTAGACTGGTTTATTAGTTTTTCCTCGATGGCCTCGGTGTTAGGGTCTTCTGGACAGAGTAATTATGCTAGTGCTAATGCCTTTTTAGATAGTCTAGCCCATTATCGTCAAGCGCAAGGACTGCCGGCCCTGACCGTTAATTGGGGTCCCTGGGCAGAGGGTGGTATGGCCGAAAATTTAGGCGAAAAAGCGAAAAAAAGGCTAATTAAACAGGGTTTTACCCCTCTTGATCCCCAAAAATGTTTACATCTCCTCGAAACATTGCTGACGACTTCTCGGACACAGGTAACTGTCGCTTCTCTCAATTGGAATAGCTTTTTTAACAGTTTCGAGAATCAAAAAATTCCGCCTTTATTACGAGATTTCCAAAGTTTTTCAGCCCCAAAATTAACCCCAGACAATAATTTTATTGATGTCTTAATTACAGTACCAATTGAGGAGCGTTTTGCGGCTTTGACTGCTCATGTTCAAGGGATTGTAGCGGAAATTCTCGCTATTCCGGCTAGAGAATTTACCCAAGTTGACCAAGGTTTTTTTGAGTTGGGAATGGATTCTTTAATGACGGTGGAATTACGCAATCGTTTAGCCAAGGATTTAGGTAAATCTCTGGCGGCAACCATCACTTTTAAATACCCAACAGTGACCAGTTTGGTCGATTATCTGGTAACTGAAGTTATTGACCTTGACTTTAGTTTAAAACCCTTAGCAATAGGAGCAAATCAAGATAGCAATATTGATCCCCTCAACGAAGAAGATTTATCCCTAGAAGAATTGTCCGATTTACTGCTACAGGAATTAAATTCCTTAAGCTAGAAAAGCAGACCTCAAACCCTATCTAAATAACCTGTTTACCATGACACAAATACCTGCCAAAACCGATCAAATGAGCTTAATAAAAGATGCCTTAAATCAAATTAAGGTCTTAAAAACTAAGCTACATACCCTAGAAAAAGCTAAGAATGAACCAATTGCAATTATTGGTATGTCCTGTCGCTTTCCCCAGGGAGCTAATTCACCGGAAACTTTTTGGGAATTATTGCAATCAGGAACCGATGCCATCAGCGAAATTCCGCCGCAACGCTGGAATATTGACAATTATTACGATCCTAAGCCCGATGCAAGGGGAAAAGTCTATACCCGTCACGGTGGCTTCTTAAATCAACCGATAGATCAATTTGACGCTGATTTTTTTGGTCTTTCTCCCCGGGAGGTGGCACAAATGGATCCGCAACAGCGATTACTGCTGGAACTAGCCTGGGAAGCTCTGGAAAATGCGGGAATATCACCCTTAAATCGGCGAGGAAGTCAAACAGGGGTATTTATCGGCATGATGACTCAAGATTACTCCCATTTTAGCCATCATCCCGATCTGATTGATGCCTATACGGGAACGGGAAATGCTAAAAGTGTAGCTTCGGGACGTTTATCCTATCTTTTTGGATTTCATGGCCCAACTTTAACGGTTGATACTGCTTGTGCCTCCTCTTTAGTCGCTGTTCATTTAGCTTGCCAAAGTTTACGCAATAACGAGTGTGAAGTTGCCCTAGCCGGGGGAGTCAACCTAATGTTAACCCCCTTCGTTACTATCATGGAATCCCGCGCCCAGATGTTGTCTCCTGACGGTCGTTGTAAAACCTTTGATAGAACAGCGAATGGCTATGTGCGGGGAGAAGGCGGCGGTATTATAGTTTTAAAGTCTTTATCTGCGGCTATTCGGGATAATAACTTGATTTTAGGACTAATTAAAGGTTCGGCCGTTAACCATGGCGGTACGAGTAGCGGTTTAACAGTTCCCAATCAACTTAGTCAAGAACAATTGATTCGTCAAGCTTTAAAAAATGCTCAGGTAAAGCCAGAGGATATTAGCTATATTGAAGCCCATGGAACTGGCACTTCTTTGGGCGATCCCATTGAATTAGGTGCATTATCGACAGTTTTTGCTAAAAATCCCCAACCGGTTTGGGTTGGTTCCGTCAAAACCAATATCGGCCATCTAGAAGCGGCCGCTGGTATTGCCGGACTGATGAAAGTGATTTTATGCTTGCAACATCGACAAATTGCCCCCCATCTCCACTTCCAGCAACCGACACCCCATCTAGACTGGGAAAATCAACCGCTGAAAGTTCCGACTAAAAACCGTGAATGGGTTAGTGAAAATTCTGCTCGTTTAGCTGGAGTTAGTTCTTTTGGCTTAAATGGCACTAATGCCCATATTATTCTCGAAGAATACCCTTACGAACCTCAAACCACTGCGGCACCTGATTCATCGCCCTATCTGTTCACCCTCTCAGCCAAGACTGAATCGGCTTTAATCAAACTAGCCCAAAAATACGTAAATTACCTAGAAAATGCGAAAAATGTCGCTTTAAGCTCCATTTGTGCTACTAGCAATCGCAGTCGCTCCCAATTACCCCATCGTTTCACCTGTATTGTCTCTAGTCACTGCCAACTTCAAGAAAAATTAGCCGCTTTCGTTCAAGGTGAACCCAGTTCTTTTCGCCAAAAAAGTGAATTTAATGGCAAAAATCGGGCAAAAATTGCCTTTCTCTTTCCGGGACAGGGTTCTCAATACCCCGGTATGGGAAGGGAACTATACCAATGTTATCCTCTATTTCGTCAAACACTCGATCGCTGTGCTGAGATTCTCCGTCAATATGGCGACTATTGCCTAACGGAGATTATTGACCAAGAAAATCATCTCAATCAAACTTTTTACAGCCAACCTGCCCTATTTGCTCTCGAATACGCCCTTTTTAAACTCTGGGAATCCTGGGGAATTACCCCCCATGGGGTTATGGGTCATAGTTTAGGGGAATATGTGGCCGCCTGTGTTGCTGGAGTCTTTAGTTTAGAAGATGCCTTAAAATTAGTCTTCTATCGGGCTAAATTGATGGATTCTGTGGGAAAAAGTGGTTCAATGGTCGTTATCTCGGCTAGTGAAGCTGAAATTACTCCCTTAATTGCCCCCTATCAATCTCAGGTAGCTATTGCCGCTATTAATGGTCAGGATAATATTGTCCTGTCCGGTGCTGCAGAGACCATAGAAACCCTGGTAAAACAGCTTCAGGTCAAAAATCTGAAGATTACCCGGTTAAATGTCTCTCAAGCTTTTCATTCCCCTCTGATGGAGGAGATTTTAGACGAGTTCCGACAAATTGCCGAAACTATCACCTATCATCCCCCCCAACGAGCCTTAATTTCTAACCTTAATGGCAACTTAGTCAATTTTGAGGTCACTACTCCCGATTATTGGTGTCGTCATCTCCGGTGTTCTGTTCGCTTTGCCGATGGGATAAAAACCTTACTGGACAACGGTTATGAGCTATTTGTCGAATGCGGCTCCCATCCCGTTTTATCGGGCATGGGCAGCCTACTGGATAAAAATTATTCTTGTCTTTGGTTGCCCAGTTTGCGTCGTCAAACCTCTGACCGACAACAGATTCTCGAGAGTGTCAGTCAGCTTTATCTGCGGGGATTCGCCCTGAATTGGCAAGAGATAACGGCCAATCAAGACAGTAAACCCTGTATCTTACCGACTTACAGCTTTGAAAGAAGTAGTTATTGGCTAAAAACAGGCGACTTGACCCCAGAAGAAGCGCAATTATTGCCTAAATTGTCGAAATATCTCGTAGAAACACCGCCGCAACCGCCGGAGGTTGTCAAAACCACCACCGCGTCATCTTCTGGTCATCTAATTACCCTTGACTCTCTTTTGGCCACACCCGCAGAGAAACAGCTTAAACAACTAGAAACCTACATTATCGGTGTTTTAGAACAGATTACTGGTTTATCCGTGGTCAAGCTACATACCAAGCAACCGCTCTCTAGTTTAGGCTTAGATTCTCTCATGTCCAGTCAATTACGACGTCAACTAGAGGAGGATTTAAAAATTATTGTTCCCGTGGAATACCTAGCGGGATTGAGTATTGAGCAGTTTTTACCGCAAATATTCAACTTAATCACCCAAAATTCCCAACCTGCAACTAGCAATAAAACTCCTCTCCCCTCAAAACAGAAAAAACCAATCAAGACGACTAAAGCCGAAAATATCTCTAATGATCCGAAACTTTGGCTAATTCGCAAACAAGCTAATCCTAACGCCCACATTCGTCTATTTTGTTTTCCCTACGCCGGTGGGGGTGCCTCCGTATTCCAAAATTGGCTGAATTACTGCCCCAAGCAAGTGGAATTGTGGGCGATTCAACTACCCGGACGCGAAACGCGTCTTCAGGAAACTGCGATTACATCGCTAAAATCCCTGATTAATCGTCTCATTCCGATTCTGACTCCCTATTTAGACCAACCTTATGCTTTTTTTGGTCATAGCATGGGTTCTTTAATCAGTTTTGAATTAACCAGAGAATTAGCTAAAACTCGGCAAAATCTACCCCAACATTTATTTATGTCTGGATTTCGAGCGCCTCAAATTGTCAATCCTGATTTACCCATTCATCGTCTGGGAGATGAGCAATTTTTAACAGCTTTAGGTCATTTTCAAGGAACCCCAGAAACTCTCCTCAAACATCCCGATTTAATGGCGGCTTTTTTGCCAATTTTACGAGCAGATTTCAAACTCCTAGAGACCTATTCTTATCAACAAGGTCAACCCTTAAATTGTCCTATTACCGTTTTTGGAGGCCACAACGATGCCAAGGTTTCTGCCGATCAATTACAACAATGGCAACGGCAAACCAATCAAGATTTTGTCCTGCATACCTTACCAGGAGGACATTTCTTTATCAATCAACATACGGAGAAAATTATGAAAATAATTTGCCAAAGTTTACGAGAGTTTCCTGAACAAATGACTGCCTAATTAACCAATTATTCAAGGGAGAAAAATCATGACTTTAGATTACAAAGAGCAATACTGTATTATTGGGGCTGGTGCCGCAGGATTAGCGGCGGCTAGAGCCTTAAGCAAAGCCAAAATTCCCTTTAATGTTATCGAATCTGCCCAGGATGTTGGGGGTATTTGGATTTATGATCGTCCCGATAGTCCAATGTATAAAAATACACATCTGATTGGTCATAAAACCACACAACCTTTTTCCGATTTTCCCATGCCAAAAGATTACCCCGATTATCCCAATCATCGGTTAGTCTATGAATATCTTCGCAATTATGCCGCTCATTTTAATCTCTATGATTTCATGGAATTTAATCTCAGCGTGGAGAAAGTAAAAAAGGTGGGTAACTTTTGGGATGTCACCCTTAGCAACCAAGAAACCAGACGATACCGAGGGGTTTTAATCGCTAGTGGTTATCATAGTAAACCGAATATTCCTCAATTTTCTGGGCATTTTGACGGGGAAATTATCCATTCAAAAGATTATGATAATCCCGCTCAACTAAATGCTAAAAAAGTCCTAGTAGTTGGAGCGGGACAATCAGCCATGGATTTAGTAGTCGAAGCGGCTATTAATGGTAGTAAAACTTTCCATAGTACCCGCCGTGGCTTTCTCTGTATGCCGAAATTTTTGTTCGGTTTGCCCCCAGAATGGGTGATGATTAACACGCCAATCATGAATCTAATTCCAGCCCAAGAACACATGAAAATGATGGCTTTATTATCACCAATAGCTCTATTCTTACAAGGAGTTAATCTCAAAAAGCTCAATATTCCTACAGACTGTAAAAGTAACGGTCTAATTATTCCCAACAGTGACCAACAAATCTATCGTTATTATGTGCATGGAGATGTCACCCATAAGCCTAATATCCAAGAATTAGACGGAAAGAATGTTATTTTTGCCGATGGCAGTACAGAAGAAATTGATCTGATTATCTACGCCACTGGTTACAAAATTGAATTTTCTTTTATTGACAAATCGGATTTAAATTGGCAAGAAGGAACCACCCAGCCTAACCTCTATATGAATGTTTTTCACCCAGAGGAAAATAACCTGTTTGTCATCGGAATGGTTCATCCCACTGGCACCCACTGGCGAGTATTTGAAGAACAAAGTAATTTAGTGGCCGCTTATCTACAAGCTCAGGATAAAAAATCCCGGTTTGTCTATAAATTTGAAAAGCTAAAACGTCAAATTAGTGCCAATTTAAGCGCCGACAATAAACACCATAGCGGTACTCACTCCTTAGTGATTGACAAATTGGGTTATATACGCCAAGCCCAAGGATTAGCTCGCCGATTACTGGCTTAAATCTCCCAGCATAATTCTCCCCCCCTGAAATCCCTCTCTTTTAACTCCAATGCCCTACATTATTGAGACAGCTACTGGTTTTCCAGAACATTACTATCCCCAAGAAGTTCTAGAAGTCAATATCAGAAATCATTGTGCTAATCTTCTTCAAGATTATTGCCGAGAAAATCATCTCGACTTCCAGGAACAAACCTTTTTTGATTTAGAACAAATTCATCGTTTTTTCAGTAATGTCAAAATTCAAGGGCGATACTTCACTATTCCCCTAGATGAATTCGATGCCGATAATCCTCCCGGGATCGCCCAACCCTTTCGTCAAATGGTCGATCTAACTATGGATTTAGTAACATCGACAGTAACTAATTTGCTCAAAAAAGCAGCTCTTTCTCCCAAAGAAATCTCCCTAGTTACTTCCGTTACTGTTCTTCCTTCCGTTCCCTCCCTAGAAAGTTTACTCCTCAATCGTCTAGATTTTTCCCTCGATATCAAGCGGCAAGCGTTATCCGGTGTCGGCTGTTTGGGAGGCGCCCAAGGATTAGCCAGAGTAAACGATTATCTGCAAGGACATCCCACCGAAGCAGCGATTTTGTTTACCACCGATCCCTCCTCTGGCCTTTGGCAAGGGTCAATTCATAGCGATTTAACGGAATTATTGGGACAATTACCCGAAGATCCGTCTCAATATAGCAATATCATTATGACCCTTGTGGTAGCGGCTTTATTTGGCGATGGAGTCGGCACGGTTCTCTTAGCGGGAGATGAACATCCCTTAGTCAAGCAAGGTAAAGCAAAACTGAAGATTATCGGCACTCAATCGCTGTTAATGCCCCACACAGAGCATTTAATGGCATTACCTTTAACAGACTACGGTTTTCGCCAAATTCTTCGCCCAGAAGTCTCTGATTACGTCAAGGGTGGGGTGAGAAAAGCGGTGACATCTTTACTGGAAAAAACAGGAGTTTCCCTCGAGGAAATTGTCTGTTGGATGGTGCATCCGGGGGGTCCAAAGATTCTCGATGCAATAGTTGAAGAATTTCAGTTAGAACCGGATGTTTTACAGGTTAGTTGGGATATTTTGGCAGAAATTGGCAATATTGCCTCTGCTACTATCCTCTGCATTCTCGATGAAACCCTCTCCCGTCCCCATCCTCCCACGGGTTCCTACGGATTAATAATTTCCATGGGGCCTGGATTTGCTCAAGAAGCCATTTTAGTTCAATTCTAAGGATATTTAAGGATGTTAAGCCAAATAGTTTTCATTGCCCTGATTAGTTACATTATTGTCCAACGAGTGCGCGTTACTCGTCTGAGTAAACAGAATATGGCCAAAGTCTTAGCGGAAGGTGGCAAACTGCATAGTTCTAATTATGTGGGATTCGTCAAGATTTTCCAATCTAGCTGGATGCTTTGCATGATCGGGGAAGTTTATCTGCTCGATCGACCTTTTATTCCAGCATTGGCTTTATTTTCCCTAATTACTACTTTTTTAGCTCAAAAGCTCCGCTATGCCTCCATTGAAGCCTTGGGCGATCGCTGGATTCATCAGGTGGTCACGGTTCCTCAGACACCCGTGATCGACAATGGCATTTATCAATATATCCGTCATCCTAACTGGTGGGCCATGATCACGGAATTAGCGGTGGTTCCCCTGTTTCATACCGCTTATCTGACATCTATAGTCTTTAGTCTCCTGAATGCTTGGTTATTAATCCAACGCATTCCGGCTGAAGAAGAAGCTTTGAGTCAAGACACCAATTATCAAGCAGTTTTTGCCAATACTCCCCGTTTTATTCCTAGTTTTAGCGCAATTTTCTCTCGCAAACAGCAACCGCTTAAAAGTTAATTGCCACGGATAGCAGGGCCGGTTCCCTACGGCCCTTTAATTACCCCTCATACCTGAATTTCAAGGAGAAAAAAAATACTATGGACTCTCTAATTGTTTCCGAAAATATTATTAGCGACAATTTAACTAACGCTCTACAAGAATGGGAAAATTTATTAGGCTCCGAATATGTCAGCACCGATAACAAAAAACGCCTAGAAGCCGAGACCGCTACCTACGAAACCCATGCTAAAATCCCGGCAATTATTCGCCCAGGTAATCGTCAAGAAGTCCAAGAATCTCTAAAAATTGCTAATCGCTATCAAACCCCTGTCTATCCTATTAGTACAGGTAAAAATTGGGGTTATGGTTCGCGAGTTCCTAGCCGCACCGGTTCGGTTTTAATGGATTTGAGTCGATTAAATCAGATTTTGGATTACAATGAAACCCTAGCTTATGTAACTATTGAAGCCGGTGTTACTCAGCGACAACTCTACGATTTTTTGCAAAAAAATGGCAATAAATTATTAATGAGTGTCACCGGTTCGACTCCTGATTCTAGTATTATTGGCAATATTCTCGAACGAGGTGAAGCCAAAGGACCTTTGGGCGATCGCTTTAATCATGTCTGTGGAATGGAAGTAGTTTTGCCCACCGGTGAATGTGTTCATACGGGATTTAATCGCTTTGAAAACTCCCAAATAGGGGCGGTCAATCGTTGGGGAGTCGGTCCTTATTTTGATGGAATTTTTACCCAATCTAACCTGGGAATTGTCACCAAAATGACTTTTTGGTTAACCCCCTATCCTGAATATTTTCAGGCTTTTTTCTATAGCATCGATCAGGAAAATAAATTAGAGTTATTGATCGACAAACTACGTCAACTGAAAATGGCAGGGGTAATTAAAACCACCTTCCACATTAATAATAACTACCGAATGTTGTCTATTCAACAACAATATCCCTGGCAGGAATGCCAAGAAAAAACTCCTTTACCCCCCGATTTATTAGAACAATTAAGTCATCAATGGGGTGGCGGTGTTTGGATAGGAGAAGGAGCTTTATATTCGGCTTCACCAGAACAGGGAAAAGTCGAAAGAAAACTAATTGAAAAAGCCTTGAAAGGAATTGTCAATAAACTTATGTTTTTTGATGAAAATAAGTTCAAAATGGCCAGCAAAATGAGTCCCGTTTTTAAAGTATTTACTGGTGTGGAAATTAAGGACAAGGTGGATTTAATTTATCACAAAAATCCCCAACGAGGAATGATTACCGAAAAAGTGCTGAAGATGGCCTATTGGCGCAAAAAAACGCCCCCCACCGATAGGTTGAATTTAGACCTGGATGCCTGTGGCATGATTTGGTGTGTTCCCGCTGTTCCTTTTCTGGGAAATCATCTCAGAAATGCTCTCAATATTATCAGCAGCATCGCTCAAAAATATGGTTATGAACCCAATATCGGCATTAACTGTGTTACCGAGCGCAATATTAACATCAATGCTGCCATTTTTTATGATCGATTGCTAGAAGGCGAAGACCAAAAAGCCTTAAATTGTCACGATGAAATGTTGGCAGAATTGATCAATCAAGGCTATTATCCCTATCGTCTTAGTACCCACTCTATGAATAGTTTACCCGTAGCCCAAGACGATTATAGTTGCTTAATCCAGAAAATTAAAGACAGCTTGGATCCCCATCGCATTCTCTCACCCGGTCGCTACGAATTTCTTTAAATAAGCCTAACAATCTACTGCTAACTACCCATCTCTCCCCCAATTCTAATGACTTCTAGCACTTCCAGCAAATGGCAACATCTCCGAATAGATTATCTTCCTTATATCACTGGTTGGTTTGGTAACTTTATCGTTAACAATGCCCTTCTAACCATGCTAATTTATCGCTACGACCCCGGCATTCCCAATGACTATAACTTATCCATTTTATTGCCCTCTGCTTTAGTGGGGATAGCGATAATGATTAGCCGTATTGCTGGGGCTTTTGTGCAGCCAGTAGTCGGTTATTTTTCCGATCGCTTTTGGAGTCCTTGGGGCAAAAGAAGACCATTTATACTGGCCAGTTTAGTCCCTTTAATTGGTGGTTTTATCCTGTTGTTTAATCCCCCTAATAACTTAAATCAAACCACTTACTTCATTTATTTAGTCACCATGCTTTGGGTGTTTTATGTGGGTATGGCATCCTATCATGTTCCCTATTTAGCCTGGTTGCCCACTCTCGCTAAAAGCCCAGAAGGAAGGGTTAAATTATCAACTCAAATCGGAATTTTTGGTTTAGTTGGTGCCACCATTGGTGGGATTATTGCCCCTTGGTTAACTGATAGCTATGGTTTTCAGGGAATGGGTATTGCTATTAGTCTTATTGGGCTAATTACTCTAGCTATGCCCTTGCTAGAAAAAGAAGAATATACTCCTTCTAAGGGGAAATATCCTAACTTTAAAACCACCTTAACGGCGGCTTTTACCAATCGGACTTTTTGTATCTATATGATCACCATGATCTTGGCGTGGATGGTGATTAGTATTATCTCGGTGATTCCGACTTTTTTAGTAATTGCTCTCCTCAAACGAGAGGTAAGTTTTGCCGCCGTGATTAATACTATTATCGTCGGTAGTGCCTTGGCTGGATTTACCCTGGTTTTACCCTTAGCGCAAAAATATGGCAAAAAACTGGTTTTTCAAGGTTCTTTAATCTGGGTTGGTCTGGGTATGATTGCCATGGCCTGTGGTCGTTTTTGGTGGCAAGATTCTTTGATTCCCTGGTTAATCCTTTCGATCATCGCTAATTTAGCCCTAGCCAGCTTTTTTAGTCTGCCGAATGCCATGTTATCGGACATTATCGATCAAGATGCGGAGCAACAGGGAATGGGACGAGAAGCAATATTTTTTGGAACTAGGGGGCTACTAATTCAATTTAGCCAAGGTGCGGGGTCTTTTCTAACAGGATTAATCCTTTCTTTCGGGAAAACTCCTGATAACCCCTGGGGGGTACAAATTGCCTTTTTGTCCGCCGGTATATTATCCCTAGCAGCGGCTTTTGTCCTACGGCCTTATGCGATCAAAAAATAGTTCTTTCCTCGCTAATCTGTTATTACTCTTGACAAAACCCTACTCATTTGGAACTAGATTATGACTTCCCCCAATCCCGTCACTAAACAGCAAGAAACTGCCATCAAAAAACTGCGATTGCCCTGGCGATTAATTATTACTGGTATCCTAGCGGCCACCTCGGTTTTTGCCTATCCTACCCTGCGTAATGTCCTCTTAGAAGACACCTCTGAATCCACCACCTCAGAAGAAACCGCTTCGTTAGCAATCGATAAGAGCAAGACGGCAGCCTTACCGGTGCGAACCTTAACTTTAAGTCCTGTCACCCATCACCAAGAACCGCGCCGTTATACCGGTAATATTGTGGCTAAACGGACAAGTGAACTAGGATTTGAGCGTTCGGGACAATTAATTAGTTTATTGGTTCAAGAGGGTCAAGAGGTACGCAGAGGTACTTTAATTGCTACTCTAGATACACGCAATTTAGAAGCACAAAAACAAGAACTCATCGCCCAGCGATCGCAAGCGACGGCTAAACTGCAAGAATTACAAGCTGGTTCCAGGAAAGAAAGTATCGCTGCAGCCCAAGCAAAAGTCCGAGATCTCAGGGAACAATTAGCTTTAGCCCAATCTAAATACCAAAGACGGCTAGGATTGTATCAAGAAGGGGCAATTACTAGAGAACAACTCGAAGAAGTGCAAACAGATGTTAATGCACAACAAGCGAGAATTGATGAAGCCCAAAGTCAATTAGATGAACTCAAAGCTGGTACTCGTCCCGAATTGATTTCTCTGCAAAAAGCCGTTATTGACCAATTTGATGCCCAACTGAAGAATATTAAATTAGAGATTGAGAAAAGCCAACTTCAAGCCCCCTACGATGGCACTATTGCCCTCCTTCACGTCAATATTGGCACTGTTGTTTCTGCAAGTAATCCGATCGTTCGTTTAGTGGAAAGTAATAAACTGGAAGCGCGTATAGGGGTTCCCATTGACCAGTCCGAAAACTTACCAATTGGCAGTAAACATCGTTTAAAAATTGGTAACAAAATATTAACAGGACAAGTCACTTCAACCTTGCCCCAAATTGATCCAACTACCCGTACCGCCACGGTTATTTTAAGTTTAAATCAGACTCAGGGCCTGATTCCGGGGCAAGTGGTCAGCCTAGAATTATCTCAATCAGTTCCACAATCGGGCTATTGGTTGCCCACAGAAGCTTTAGTACAAGGCACGAGAGGATTATGGTCTTCCTATGTTCTAGGAGAAGCTAATCCCGATAATCCTCGACAATTTACCGTCAAACGCCAAGATTTAGAAGTTCTAGCGATTCAAGGTGATCGCTTGTTGGTGCGCGGGACGCTCACCTCCGGTGATCGGGTGATCGTCGAAGGGGTTCACCGCATTGTACCCGGGCAAATGGTGGAAATTTGGTAGTCAGCGGTCATTAATCAGCTTTATTATCCCTAATAATCTCCAATGAATAACTTATTTGAACGTAAACCTAGATTACTAATTCTTACCTTAATTCTGATTATTGTCTGGGGATTGTCTTCCTTTCAAATTTTGCCGCGCATGGAAGATCCCGAAACAATTAATCGAGGTGCCACCATTACCACCAATTTACCCGGTGCCAGTCCTTATCGGGTCGAATCCCTAGTGACCGAAAAAATTGAACAATCTCTCTCTAGCATCAAAGAAATTAGCCTGATTGAGTCCTCCTCAGAATTAGGGCGTTCCACGGTCAATATTGAACTTAAAGATGAAGTGACTGATGTGGATCCCGTCTGGTCACGCATTCGCGATCGGATTACCGATGTCATCCCGCAACTACCCCCAGAAGCCCAAAGACCCTTATACGAAGAAGGATATAGTAAAGCCTTTAGTTTATTGACTGCCATCCTTTGGGATCTAGATACCGCTCCTAATTACGCTATTTTACGCCGACTTGGCCAAGAACTGTTCGATGAATTAGAAGCCCTTTGGGGAACCGAAAGGGTCGAGTTAGTCGGGGTTCCGGCCGAGGAAATTTTAGTCGAAATCGATCCGGTGAAATTATCCTCTCTGGGCCTAACCGCCGTCGAAGTTGCCCAACAAATTCAAACCAGTGATGCCAAGGTCGCCGCCGGACAACTTCGCAGTAATCGCAATAATTTATTATTGGAAGTCGATACCAGTTTAGAATCACTCTCTCGGATTCGAGCCATTCCGATTCGTTACAGTAATGATGGACAATTTACCCGTTTAGGAGATATCGCTCTAGTTACCAAGGGAATTCAAGAACCACCACCAGAACTAACCATTATTAACGGTAAACCGGCTATTGTGGTGGCCGCTATGATGGAATCGGGGCAACGCATAGACGAATGGACAGCGGCAGCCCAGGCCAAGTTAGACCTGTTTCGCCCTTCTCTCCCCCAAGGTGTGAGCCTCAAGATAATTTTTGCCCAAAATCGTTATGTGGCTAACCGACTCGATGGATTATTCAGCAACATGATCCTAGGGTTACTCTGTGTCATGGGGACAGCTTTTGTGATGATGGGATGGCAGTCCGCCTTGGTAGTAAGTGTATCCCTGCCATTATCGATCCTGATGGTCTTTGCCGGTATGAATCTCTGGCAAATTCCCCTACATCAAATGTCGGTGACAGGAATTGTTATTGCTTTGGGACTTTTGATCGATAACGCTATTGTGATTGTCGATGAACTGCAAAAAGGACTACGGACCGGAATAGCTCACCAACATATTGTTGCTGAAACCGTTAAACAGTTAGGGATTCCCCTCTTAGCTTCTACCCTAACCACGATTTTGTCTTTTATGCCGATCGCTCTTTTGCAAGGAGGCACTGGCGAATTCGTGCGTACTATCGCCCAAACAGTGATCTTAGCCTTGGTTAGTTCTCTAATTTTGTCCCTAACGATTATTCCTGTCCTCAGTTTACGTTTATATCAACTGACTCATCGCTCGCACCAGACAAAAACCCATTGGTGGGATACGGGAATTAATTTACCGCTCCTAACGGGTTTGTATCGCCAAATTTTGAAGTTAATTCTCTATTTTCCCGTATTAGGTCTGGTTATTGGCTTGATTATCCCAATTACTGGCTTTGTTGTCGCCGGCACTCTCCCAGAAGAATTCTTTCCCCCGGCAGAACGAGATCAGTTAACCCTAGAAATCGAACTGGCCCCCACCACAACCCTAGAAGTAACTCAGGTAAAAGTGGCTCAAGCTGAAAAAATACTGCTAGATCATCGAGAAATTGGGGAAGTTCACTGGTTTTTAGGGCGTAATGCTCCCCCCTTCTACTATAATCTCTCCGATGGCGTCAAAGACTCTCCTAATTTTGCCCAAGCATTGATTCAACTTCGGCAAGTTTCTGATGAACCCCAATTGATCGAAACCTTACAAAAACAATTAAGTCAAGCTCTACCGATGGCAAGGGTATTAGTCAGCCCCCTAGAACAGGGTCCACCGGTGGGCGCCCCGATCGAAATTAGGGTTTATGGCTCAGAATTGGAGATGTTAAGGAAAATTGGCGAGTCCCTACGGGAAGAACTGGCAAAAATACCCGAAATAACCTATTCTGTTGCTGATTTAAGTGAAATTCAAGCTAAATTAGCCTTAAAAATTAATGAAGAAAAAGCTCGACTGATTGGTTTGGATAATGCGGCGATCGCAAGTCAATTGGATAACCTTTTAGAAGGTTCTGTAGGTGGCTCGATTTTAGAAGCAACGGAAGAATTACCCGTACGAGTCCGAGTCGCTAATCGCGATCGCGAGCAACTGCCACAAATTGCCTCTTTAAATATTCTCGGTAATTCCGCCACTGCTGAACGGGCGAATATTTCCCTTTCCTCCGTGGCAGAATTTGATTTTCTCCCCGAATTAGCCACGATTCCTCGACGAAATGGCAAGCGAATTAATACGGTGAAGGCCTATGTTCAAGCTGATGCGATCGCTGCAACGGTTTTAGACGAATTTCGCCAAAACTTAGAATCGGGCAAATTTTCCCTTCCGGCAGGGTATCGGCTCGAATTTGGCGGAGAGGAAGAAGAAAGAGATACAGCTGTGGCTAATCTAATTGCTAGTGTGGGAGTCTTGGCGATTCTAATGCTATCAACCCTTGTTCTTTCTTTTAACTCCTTCCGTCTTGCTGCCCTAGTTACTGTCGTCGGTATTAGTTCAATTGGACTAGCCTTATTTTCCCTCTGGTTATTTGAATATCCCTTGGGATTCATGTCCATTTTAGGCACTATCGGCTTAGTTGGGGTTTCCGTTAATGACTCTATTGTCGTGGTGGCGGCTTTACAAGCTTTACCCCCCCATCTTCAACGCCAACGCAAGGCAATCCGGGAAGTGGTCATTGCTTCCACCCGTCACATTCTTACCACTACCTTAACCACCGTGACGGGATTTGTGCCATTATTCCTCTACGGCGGCGCTTTTTGGGAACCCCTCGCTATCTGTATTTCCATCGGGGTGGTCGGAACCACCTTAAGCGCACTGGTATTTGTCCCGTCGGGATGGTACTATCTCGCTCAAGCCCAAAAGGTTTCCCCTCTGTCTGTTTCTGAGTAGCTTGATTAAATACCACTTTTGTAGAGACGTTGCTGGGCAACGTCTCTATTGATTTGGGTAAAAATAGCCTGAAAGTCCTCTCGGCTCCACCGCCCTGATCCGAGAAAATAGGGATAATTGGCTGGGTTAAATATAATCGAGTTTGAACAATAGATAAGTTTTTTAACAAGAGTAGTTTCAGATACTAATTAGCCGATGGACTGGGGTAGAATTGGGAAAACCAGTCAAACTGTTTTAGCCAAGCTATTTAACTATGATTAAAATTAACTTGCTGTTCGGGTTATCTTCTCTTAAAAAATCGATAAAAAACTTTACATAAACTCAAAATAGAGGCTCGTAAATTTCTCATCTAAAAGCTTAGTTAGTTATCGGACAGAGTTTTTAGGTGCTTTTGTTGATTACTTCTTAACCACCATCTTAAAGTAGAAGAAGGGAGATGAAAGTTAATCAGTTACTAAGACTCTACGAACAAGGAGAGCGGGATTTTTTAGCCATTGACTTGATGAGTCTAGATCTACAACAAGTAACTCTGATTGCTGTCAATTTTGCGGCGGCCAATTTGCGCGGAACTAATTTGAGTCGCTCTTTTCTGACTAAATCAAATCTGCGGGGAGCGAGTTTGAATTGGGCGAATTTAACCTATGCCAAATTAAGTCAAGCGCAATTAGTGGAAGCGGACTTAACCAAAGCCAATCTGACCGGGGCCTTTATGGTACAGGCAAACCTGCGTAACTCGCGATTAAGTGGGGCGGATCTTTCCCATGCTAATCTCCGGGGGGCGAATTTATGCGGGGCGAATTTATGCGGGGCGAATTTATACTTAGTTAATCTCTTGGAGGCAAACCTAGATAAAGTCAATCTCAATTGGGCTAATTTGCAGGAAGCGCGGTTAAGTGGGGCTAAATGTCGTCAGATTTCCGCAAGGGAAGCCAATTTTAGCGGCTCTTTTGTTAAAGAGGTGGACTTTCAGGGGGCTAATTTAGAAAGGGCTAATTTTAGCGAGGCACGTCTGACGGGTGGTGATTTACGCGGGGCTAATCTAGCGGGTGCTAATCTAGCGGGAGCGCGTTTACAAGAGGTAAATCTACAGGGAGCGGACTTGAGAGGTGCTAACTTGACGGGGACTTGTTTTGAGAGTGTCACCGGTTGGACAGAAACCGCCCAAGAAGATGATATTTTTCCCCTAGACTGGTTTCAGCCCCGTTTTGCCACTTAAAAGTTAATATATCGGCCGAAAGCCCTTCCTTTTCCTATCAATTAACGATTAGCTGGACTGGTTAATCTTTGGTTAGGAATAGGAATTTGGGGAGCATTATTCGGCTCATCCTCGAAGGGTAAAGGAGGGGGAGGAGGAGGAGTGGTAGCGGTGGGAGATGGTGCTGGAGATGGACTGGGATTAACGGCAGCGGGGGGACTTTTCGGGGTGACGACAGGTGCCGGAGAGCTAAAACCGAGGATATCTTTGCCAAAGGGAAAAACATTCGTCCAGCGTTGAATATTAGGGTTGCCAAACCAATCTTGACGGGACACCTTTACCGCCAGGAGAGGTGCGATCGCTCCTGATTTTTCGGCCGTTATTAATAAATCAATTTTATTAAGACCCTGTTGTTGATTAAAACGACTGATGATAGTTTTCTCGGCTAATTGCGATGCTCTAGTCAATAATCCTTCGTAGGATTCTCCCTGTTTAACTCTGATGGGAAGATTAACAGTGGATTGAGCTAAAACCACATCAACGGCGATAATTCCCGTCAGCAGCGTTAAAACACTAATAGACTTGTACATAGGACAGATGGTTAAACAGACAATCCTTGGGCAGGGTCGGGAGCTTCCCTGTTAGGGTTCCCCGATCGCCTTCTTAAATTACCACGATCGATCTCTGGCAACAATTAAAATTTTCCAGTAGCCAAATCGTCCTTGGCTCCTAGCAATAGAATTCCGCCCACGCTAACCTGAGAGTACAGCGTGGGGTTTCTCGACTATTCACCCTAATTTCGGTAAACCCATACTATAGTTCTGTACTCTGGCGTTGAGATTATAGCTAATTTCGCCTTTTTGCAGGAGAGAACGGATAAAATGTTCTAGATCTGAACCGATGCGACGGAGATTATATTCGCTCAGTTCTTCCCCATTGTAGGATTCCACCAATTCATCGAACTTACTATAAACCTTATTGAGAGCCACTTCTTCCCAATTAAATTCATTATCGGGATCCACATCAAGAGTCAAGACATTGTTACTCTCGATTAATTGATTATTTTTTACTTCAGCCGTATAAATGCGAATATGACGGGTCGTGGATTTTAACAGCATGGAATCTTCAAGGTAAGTTAGACGCTATGTCTAAGATTTTGCCATGATTTGCGGCAATGGGGAATTGGGAAGTTTTTTTCAGTGATCAGTAATCAGTAAACAGTAATCAGTGAAAAGACAGCACTGTTACTGTCACCCACATACTGCTCACTTAATACTCCCACTGATAACTGGTAACTGATCACTGATCCCTGAGATGGCTGTCTCCCGAACAATGTTTACGGATCGACCAGAAACGTGATACTATGATAGATTGCAGTGTTTAAGCAGATATCACGAGTACTATGGCCTTAACCCAGACCAAAAAACAAGAACTAATCAGCCAATATCAGGCCCACGAAACCGATACAGGATCATCGGAGTTACAGGTAGCTTTCTTAACCGAGAGAATCAACCAACTGACCGAACACCTGAAAGCTAACCCGAAAGACCATGCTTCCCGCCGGGGATTACTCCAGATGATTGGTCGTCGTCGGGGACTGTTAACCTACATTCAGAAGAAAGATCAACAACGTTATCAAACCCTGATTGGTCGTCTCGGAATTCGCCGTTAAGCATACCCCCTTTGCATCCCTACCATGGCCTCTGAATCGAAATCGACGGAGAAAAAAGAACGTCTCCCCTTTGAGCCGCGCCAAAATAAGCGAAAAACCCCGAAAATTGCCCCTAGTCCCGTGCCACCGCCCCTAAAAAATCGCTCCGAGGAAACCAGCTTAAAGGCGATTCCGCAAGTGGTCAGTCAACGGATGGCCAAACGGATGGCGGTATTTTGTGGCCTGCCGACGGCACTGGGGATAACTTCCTTTTTTGGCTTCTACTGGATTATTAGCCACGATCTTCTCGAAATCCCTTCCTACGTCGCCATGCTCGTCAGTTTAAGCCTATTTGGTCTAGGTTTTATCGGTCTGAGTTATGGCATCTTCTCCGCTTCTTGGGATGAGGATCGGGTGGGGGATTGGCTAGGATGGCAAGAATTTCAAGCTAATTTTGGCAGAACGATCGCCGCGTGGCGGTCCGGCAAAAAAGAAGTGGAAGAAAAATAGATAACCTCTAGAAATCGTCAACAATAGAGATTAAAGAAAAAAATAAAGGGTTAATGCCATGATTATTGTCATGAAAGTTGGTTCCCCGGAAATTGAAATCGAGCGCGTCAGTGCCGAATTCGAGGCATGGGGATTAAGTCCTGAAAAAATCGTCGGTAAGCATAAAGTTGTCATCGGTTTAGTCGGAGAAACCAGGGAATTAGACCCCCTACAAATCCAAGAATTAAGCCCTTGGATCGAAACCGTCCTGCGAGTCGAACAACCCTTCAAACGCGCCTCTTTAGAATACCGTCACGGGGAATACAGCGAGGTTTTAGTCCCCACTCCTAACGGTGTTATCCCCATCGGCAGAAATCATACCGTTAGCATTGTCGCCGGCCCCTGTTCGGTGGAAAATGAGGCGATGATCGTGGAAACTGCCAAACGAGTGGCGGCAGCCGGAGCGCAATTCCTCCGGGGTGGTGCCTACAAACCCCGCACTTCTCCATACGCTTTCCAAGGTCACGGGGAAAGCGCTTTGGAATTACTAGCGGCGGCTAGAGATGCCAGTGGTTTGGGTATTATCACGGAAGTAATGGACGCGGCGGATCTCGATAAGATCGTCGAAATAGCCGACGTGGTGCAAGTAGGGGCGCGCAATATGCAGAATTTTTCCCTCCTGAAAAAAGTTGGGGCGCAACCGAAACCGGTCCTACTCAAGCGCGGCATGGCGGCCACTATTGAAGATTGGTTGATGGCGGCAGAATATATCCTCGCGGCAGGAAATAGCAATGTCATTCTCTGCGAACGCGGTATCCGCACCTTTGACAGTAAATATACTCGCAATACCCTAGATTTATCCTGTATTCCCGTTTTAAGAACTTTAACTCACCTGCCGATCATGATCGATCCTAGCCACGGTACGGGTAAATGGGAATATGTCCCGACCATGGCCATGGCTTCCCTGGCAGCCGGGGCCGATTCCTTGATGATCGAGGTACATCCTAACCCGGCGAAGGCCCTATCTGATGGGCCGCAATCCTTGACTCCGGACCGATTCGATCGATTAACTCAGGAGTTAGCGGTCATTGGTAAGGCGATCGGGCGTTGGCCCCAGGTTCCGGCACTGGTTTAATAAGATAATCAGGGGGTGAATCAACCCCCTTTTTTGGGCATAAATTTCGCTTTTCGGGGCAGTTATGGTGACAGTTCCTCTGGAGTTAAATACTGAGCAAATTAGGGGCGAAAAACGGGTAGTTTTTAATCATCTCAGTTGGTTATCCTATCGGCAAATTTTACAGGCCCTAGGGGAAAATAATCGCGCCCATTTATTTTATGATCGTGGCACTTTAGAGATTACTATGCCCCTAGAAGAACACGAGTTTTATCGAGAATTAATTGGACGTTTTATCTATTTTTTGGTGTCCGAATTGGGTTTAAAAATTAAAAGTCTGGGTTCCACAACTCTAGCTAGGGAAGATTTAGAACGAGGGGCAGAACCGGATAATGCTTACTATATTCAAAATCAAGCCAAAGTGCTGGGAAAAAGAATTAATTTAACTGAAGATCCGCCCCCAGATTTAGTGGTGGAAGTGGATATAACCCACACGGATATTAATAAATTAGCACTTTATGCCCGTTTGGGAGTGCCAGAATTATGGCGTTTTAATGGACAAATCTGGCGCATTTATCGGTTAGAAAAGGGGGTTTATCAGGAAGAAGAATTTAGTCCTACTTTTCCCCTAGTTCCCAAAACTAAACTCTATGAATTTTTAGCCACTGCTCAAGAGGATGAAGTTAAAGCAGAAAAGAATTTAAGAGCATGGGTTGTCAGTCAACTAGCTGAGAGTTGAGGTAATTATGGTGACAGTTCCTCTAGAGTTAAATACTGAGCAAATTAGGGGCGAAAAACGGGTAGTTTTTAATCATCTCAGTTGGTTATCCTATCAGCAAATTTTACAGGCAATAGGGGAAAATAATCGCGCCCATTTATTTTATGATCGTGGTACTTTAGAGATTACTATGCCCCTAGAAGAACACGAGTTTTACCGAGAATTAATCGGATTATTTATTCGGATTTTGGTGGTAGAATTGGGTTTAAAAATTAAAAGTATGGGTTCCACAACTCTAGCTAGGGAAGATTTAGAGCGAGGAGCAGAACCCGACAATGCTTACTACATTCAAAATCAAGCTAAAGTGCTAGGAAAAAGAATTAATTTAACTGAAGATCCGCCCCCAGATTTAGTGGTAGAAGTGGATATAACCCATACGGATATTAATAAATTAGCACTTTATGCCCGTTTGGGAGTGCCGGAATTATGGCGTTTTAATGGACAAATCTGGCGCATTTATCGGTTAGAAAAGGGGGTTTATCAGGAAGGAGAATTTAGTCCCACTTTTCCCCTAGTTCCGAAAACTAAACTCTAGGAATTTTTAGCCACTGCTAAAGAGGATGAAGTTAAAGCAGAAAAGAATTTAAGAGCATGGGTTGTTAGTCAACTAGCTAAAAATAATTAACTAGGGTTTGCTGAAAAAGTTTGTTGGTGGGGTTAGGAGCCGGTCGTCAGGAGTCAGGAGACAGGAGAATTAAGAATGAGTAATAATTAATTAAATGGTTTATTTAGAGATTTTCTGCCAGTTAATCTGGCTCTCCCCTACTTGTGGTCATAAGAAAAAGTTATGAAAAAGTCAGATATCCAAATTTTCCTAGCTCACGCTAGTGAGGACAAACCAGCAGTTTTGGCACTGCATGAGCGCCTTAAGCAAGCGGGATATAAACCTTGGTTGGATGAAAAAGACCTGATTCCGGGTCAAATTTGGCGAGATGAAATTCCGAAAGCGATTAAAGCTAGTCAGATTTTTCTCGCCTGTCTGTCAGCGAAATCAGCTAATAAGCAGGGATACATCCAACGGGAGTTGAGGATTGCACTTGATACCTTGGGAGAGATGCTACCGGGGACAATTTTTTTTATTCCCATGAGGTTAGAAGAATGCGAAATTCCTGATCTGCGAAGTGCAGAAGTTGGCTTGAAGCTGCGAGATATTCACCGGCTTGATTATTGGGAAGAAGACGGATTTGAGCAACTAGAAAGAGCCATTACCCATCAATTTAAGCTTGAACCAGAAGAGCCAAAACAACCCTTATCAATATTTAACTTTGAGGTGGTGGGAGTAAATGCGAAGGGTGAGCAAATTAACAAAGAGTCGAAACAGTCCCAATATTTCAGGGAAGATCTGGGCAAAGGCATCACCTTAGAAATGGTCGCCATTCCGGGGGGAACTTTCCTGATGGGAACAGAAGATGAGGAAATCGAAAGACTGGTTAAAAAATTTAATTGGGAAGGATTTAGAAGGGAAAGACCACAACATGAAGTAACTGTCCCACCCTTCTTTATGGGTAAATACCCCATCACCCAGGCCCAGTGGAAAGCGATCGCCTCTCGCACGGATTTAAAAGTTAAACAAGACCTTGATTTCAAGCCAGCCTATTTTAAAGACCGTCCCGATAGCGATCGCCGTCCCGTGGAACAAGTCAACTGGTACGATGCGATCGAGTTCTGTGCGAGATTATCAAAACTAACGGTTCGGGAATACCGACTACCGAGTGAAGCGGAATGGGAATACGCTTGTCGTGCTGGAACCACCACCCCGTTTTACTTTGGGGAAACCATTACGGGGGAATTGGCTAACTACAATGCCAGTAATACCTACGCCGATGAACCGAACGGAGAATATCGAAACGAAACAACTCCCGTGGGACAATTTCCCCCAAACGCCTTTGGACTGTACGATATGCACGGCAATGTCCGGGAGTGGTGCGCCGATACTTGGCACGATAACTATGACGGTGCGCCGACGGATGGCAGTGTCTGGAGAGAAAATGGTAATGATAATCGTTCTCCTCTGCGGGGCGGTTCCTGGGGCTACAATCCTACTTACTGCCGTTCCGCGATTCGCTACGACTACTACTTCCGCCGCGTCAACCGCATCAACAATTACGGTTTTCGGGTAGTCTGCGTATTCGGGAGAACTCTCTAACCCTTTTTCCTTTTTCCCCTTTTACCCTCATTCCCTATTTTTTCTTTTTTCTTTTCTTTCCCGCCTAAGGGCGGGTCGATTTTGTAGGGGCGAACTCGACCCATTTGGTCGATTTTTGCTTAACAATTGTCAAGGATTGTTAAGATGCGCTTACCCTGCACTTTTCCCCTAGTTCCCAAAACTAAACTCTAGGAATTTTTAGCCACTGCTAAAGAGGATGAAGTGAGGGCAGAAAAGAATTTAACTTAGTGTCAACAGACTTGGAAAAATTAGGTGGGCATTGCCCACCCTAATCTTAGGATGGCGGTTTGTAGGTAGAAGCAACGGATAATTCCTTTAATTGCTTCGCTGCCACTGTCGAAGGTGCAGAAGTGAGTAAACAACTAGCTTGCTGGGTTTTCGGGAAAGCAATCACATCGCGAATCGATTCTTCCCCCGCTAACAACATCACCAAGCGATCTAAACCGTAGGCGATGCCACCGTGGGGAGGGGTTCCGTATTCAAAAGCTTCTAACAAAAAGCCGAATTTATTATAGGCTTCCTCTGGGGATAGACCGATGGTAGCGAAGACTTTTTCCTGTACTTCCCGTTGATAGATCCGCAAACTGCCGCCACCGATTTCAATACCATTAAAAATCATATCGTAGGCTAGGGCGCGAGCCTGGGCTAGATCGTCTAAATCTTCGGGATTAGGGGCAGTAAAGGGGTGATGCAATGCTTCTAGGCGTTTTTCCTCGGCGTTGTATTCAAACATCGGGAAATCCGTCACCCAGAGGAGGTTGATTTTATCGGGATCAATTAATCCCAATTGTTCCCCTAAAACTAAGCGTAGGCGGGATAGGGATTTATTGACTGTATCGGTATCTCCTGCCCCAAATAACAGCAGATGCCCCGGTTTTGCGCCAGTCTTCTCGATTAAAGCCTGTTTTTGTGCCTCTGTCAGGTTATCTTTAATCGCACCGATGGTATCAAAATCGTAGTCTTCGCGCACGCGGATGTAGGCGATTCCCTTCGCACCCGCATCGGTGGCTTCTTTGAATAAATCCCCACCCGGTTTGATTCTGACGTTAGAAATCGCCTCGTTACCGTTGGGAATCGGTAAAACTTTCACCGTCCCCCCACTAGCGATCGCACCTGAAAACACCTTAAATCCCGAATCGGCAAAAATCTCCGCCACATTGACCAATTCCAAGCCAAAACGGGTATCAGGGCGATCGACCCCATAGCGATCCATAGCCTCAGAATATGTTAAACGGGGCAGGGGCAGGCTTATAGCGATATTTTTGACTTTTTTGAAGATATGAGCGATTAAAGCCTCATTCAGGGCTAAAATCTCAGGTAAAGAGAGAAAACTCATCTCCATATCCAACTGAGTAAATTCCGGTTGACGATCAGCGCGCAGATCTTCATCGCGGAAACAGCGGGCGATTTGATAGTAGCGATCCATTCCCGACACCATTAATAATTGCTTAAATAATTGCGGTGATTGGGGTAAAGCGTACCATTGGCCCGGGCTGACACGGGAAGGAACCAGATAATCCCGCGCTCCTTCGGGAGTCGATCGAGTTAAAATTGGTGTTTCCACTTCGATAAAATGCTGTTCATCTTCGAGAAAACGGCGCATTTCTTTGACAACTTGGTGACGTAGTTGTAAATTCTGACTCATACGCTCCCGGCGTAGGTCTAGATAGCGGTATCGCAAGCGCACATCTTCCCGGACCGATTCACTTTCGGAACTGGAGATGACAAAAGGCAGTTGTTTAGTCACCCCGTTGAGAATCTCGATGCTAGTGGCGTAAATTTCGATTTCTCCAGTGGCAATGCGCGGGTTAAGGGATTCGGGAGGCCGTTGACTGACTGTTCCCGTCACCTTGAGGACATACTCGTTTCTGACGGTTTCAGCGATGGGGTAGGAAGCGGGGGTTCGTTGGGGATCACTGACGATCTGGACAATACCACTGCGATCCCGCAGATCGATAAAAATAACGCCACCGTGATCGCGACGGCGATCGACCCAACCGAAGAGGGTGACACTTTTTTCAATTTCGATCGCGCTAAGGTCGCCACAGTAGTGAGTTCGCATAGTCTAACTAGAGAATTACTTATATTACGAATGTAGTATAGAAAGGATGTGGCCAGAAAAAAATCAGACGGCCTTGTTCATTATGCCGGCATTTTGTCGCTCTTGTCCCTTTGTTTAGGGTATTTTTATGGTCTCCTAAGTAGCTGGTTTTAATTAAATTGAAGATAGATTTTGGGTTCGATCCCCCCTGCTCCCCTTGATAAGGGGGGATCGGCACCCCCTTAATCCCTCCTGAATAAGAGGGCATCTGACAATTTTTAACACCTACCTACTTAGTCCTCAGCTATCGGCTTTTCGCAGATCGGCTATAATCAACAAGGCTGATCTAGCAGTTACCGATTTTCAACGATTAAAAACATGAATTCCTTAGAAAAAAAAATGGTGGAACTGTTAAGAGAACTCAGGGAAGATCACCATGTTTCAGGGGTAAAAGCGGAATTCGAGACGGAAGGAACCCGACTGACGGAAGCGATGCGGTTGAAAGAAATTAGTCTGAAAGCGGGGGTGGATTTTAATCTGAAAATTGCTGGTTGCGAAGCGGTCAGAGATATCTTTGATGCGGTTAATTTAGGAGTTGATCGCTTAATTGCTCCCATGGTAGAAACAGCCTACGCTTTACAAAAATATCTGCGGGCAGCTAGGAGGGTTTTAGCTGACCAAGGGGTGGAAGATGTGGAGTTATTGGTTAATATCGAAACGATTACTGCCTGTGATAATTTTCAGGAAATGTTGGCGATTCCAGAGATAAAATCTCTCCATGGTATCGTCATCGGACGGATGGATTTAGCCTGTTCTTTGGGATTAACCCGTCAGGATGTGAATAGCAAGCAAGTTTTGGATCTGGCTTTACCTTTGGCAAAAAAAGCTAAGGCTGCCGGTTTGACTGTTGCCATTGGGGGTGGGGTGTCACTGCATTCTTTCCCGTTTTTCAAAATGTTCTGCCAAGGACATTTTGACCGCTTCGAGACGCGCAAAGTTATCTTTGATTGTCCCCAAGCTTTGGATAATTTTGGTTTAGCTTTGCCCAAGGCGATCGAGTTTGAATTACTCTGGCTAGAGAATAAGAAAAATTATTATGGTGCTATTGTCCGTGAAGATGACCGGCGTTTAGAAATCTTGCATAATTTACTTTTTGGTTAAAGATACTGGTCCCTTGATTGATCGTGCAAAACCTAGACATATCCAATCAATCTGACAAATAAAAGGTAGGACTGGCTGAATAAATCTAAAAACCTTGTTGGATCAGATTTTTAGGCTTTTCTGAAATCCAAAAGTGCCAGGGATTGGAGTGAGCGCGGGGAAAATTCCGGGACTTTTTCCCTGAAAATTAGGTAATTGACCACCTGAAAATGGGTAAAACCCTACACCCCACCTGCCCCCCCGATGTCGGGGGGGTTGGGGGGGCCACACCCTGCCCCCAAGAAAAACTTTTTCAGCAAGCCCTATATAGGAGTGATCAATCTTTGTGTCCTCTGTGTCTCTGTGGTTCCTTCCACACCCCCGCCCCCACCAACCAACTTTTTGCCGCAAACCCTAGATAGTTAACAGTTTCCCATCCCCAGTAGCTAATCTGGATACTTTCCTTGCAGCATATCTGGTACATTTTGTCAAAAAAACTTTTTCGTTTTAACATAAGTACACATATTTTTGGCAAAAGATCTTTTTCGTCAAAGGAGCAATTGGCAAGTTTTTCCTGGTGACTAATTAGTAATCCTAGACGTGGTAAGGGTTTCAAGGTACAAGTTCTAAAAATGCACAGAGTAACCCAATTCTTAGATTTTAGCAGCAGGCTGTAACTATTGCAATCTCGTTGACAAATAGGAATTTTTCTCAATTATTTTTTAAGAAAAGTAAAGATTAAGGAATGTAAATTTAAATCTTCTCAAGTATATTGGGATTTTGATAAATTTTGCTTATATAAAGCAGCCCTTAGCATTCAGCTTCTGAGAGCAGTTATCTTATTGGTGAAGTACAAAGTTGTCGTTTTGGCAAGTCTCCGAGCAAGGAGACGATGCCAAATCCAGTTATAATTCATCTTTAGGAGAAACCCGATATTTTTGAGTGTAATTAGTCAATTTCCTTTTTATTATCAATCTAGCCAGGTCCTGACGGCTAATAGTTTTCTTTTTCCTCCGTCACCAGAGTAATACCTGTCCATTCTCCCTTCTCGTTATAAGAACGAATTAAGCGCTGTCTTTGAGTAGGAGAAAGTAACCAACCCACCTCTAAAACAAAAGGATGACCGGCAGTAATTTTCAGAGGTGTATTACAGGAAGAACCATCGGGTAGTAGCAGAATTTGCACTGGCAGCGGACTATTTTCAAACAACAATCTTTGTCCCTCAATCCGAGCGCTAGAAGTAATTTGATTATCGCCAAAAGTCAAAGTTTGCGAGAGATAATTATCCCCCTGACGCTCGATCGAGACATGGGTAGAATAGGCAGCAGAATTATAAAAATCCCGTCCCGTTGTCACCGCTTGTCCTCGCCATTGACCCAGTAATTGCTCCACCGTTAACATCGGTCTTTCTGGTGACTGAGAATCCACTAACTTTTCCCGAATTAAAGTCAAGCGATCGAACTCACAGCGTTCATTAAATAACTGTACCATTCTTAATCGTCTTTCTCCGGAGATTAACCCAAATTCTGCTCCGAATTGTGAGGAAAAACTACTAAAATATAAAGAACCTTGGCAAAAAGCCCCCGTCTGGCTAAATAGAATACCCTGATTGAGAGAACTATACTCTAAAATTAAATCTTCTGGCACTCGATCGCTGTAGAGACGGCGGACCAATTGACGAATCGATCGATTATTATTAATGCCTTGCAAAGATACCAAAGTCGGGGTATCTTCGATCAAATCGCCCTGGGGAGACAGACGGGTAAAAGAACCTTGCCATTGACCGAGATTTTTTAGTAAACATTCCCACTGGGAGAGCATAATAATTGAAGTAATTGGGGGAAATAGGACAAAATACATGGGAACAATTCGATTAATGCACGCCAAACTCCATCGAGTGCGCGTCAGCGAGGCTAACGTCGATTATGTCGGCAGTATCACTATCGATCGAGAATTGATCGAGCGGGTCGGTATTTTGCCCCTTGAAGAGGTGGATGTGGTCAATCTTAGCAATGGTAAGCGCTTTTCTACCTACGTTTTTCCCGGCCAAACCGGGGAAATTTGCCCCAACGGTGGGGCGGCTCTGCTCTGTCAACCCGGAGATATTTTGATTATCTATGCCTACGAACAACGTACAAGGCAAGAAGTTCTCGAAAAGGGTCATTTTGCCAAAGTTCTCGTCGCTGATGCCGAAAATCGCTGTCAGCAATTTTTTGAACAGAGCCTAATTCCCCGGGTTGATGGTCGGGGAGTGGAATTTTCTAGCCAAGAATGCTGATTCTTGTCCTCAATTTGTTAACTTTCCCGTCATAATGAGAATAAGTAATGTAAATTTTCTTAGAATCAGCCCCCATGCGTGTAATTCTCATGACCGGTAAAGGAGGCGTGGGTAAAACCTCCGTCGCCGCCGCTACAGGACTCCGCTGCGCTGAACTTGGCTATAAAACCCTAGTTCTCAGCACCGATCCCGCTCATTCTCTCGCTGACAGTTTCGATCTCGAATTAGGTCACGATCCTCGTTTGGTACGTCCCCATCTTTGGGGGGCAGAATTAGACGCACTAATGGAATTAGAAGGCAACTGGGGCGCGGTAAAACGTTACATTACCCAGGTATTGCAAGCTAGGGGTTTAGATGGAGTGCAAGCGGAAGAATTAGCGATTTTACCCGGAATGGATGAGATTTTCGGCTTAGTTCGCATGAAACGCCATTACGATGAGGGTACTTATGATGTGTTGATTATCGATTCCGCACCTACGGGGACAGCTTTACGATTGCTGAGTTTGCCAGAGGTGGGCGGTTGGTACATGAGAAGATTTTACAAACCTTTACAGGGAATGTCGGTGGCATTGCGACCACTGGTGGAACCTTTTTTTCGACCGATCGCCGGTTTTTCCCTACCGGACAAGGAGGTTATGGATGCTCCCTACGAGTTTTATGAGCAGATCGAGGCTTTAGAAAAGGTTTTGACCGATAATACTCAAACCTCGGTACGTTTGGTGACAAACCCCGAAAAAATGGTGATTAAGGAGTCTTTACGCGCCCATGCCTACCTAAGTCTCTATAATGTTTCCACCGATTTGATTATTGCTAATCGGATTATTCCCGACAAAGTAACCGATCCTTTCTTTGCTCGTTGGAAAGAAAATCAACAGGGTTATAAACAGGAAATTTACGATAATTTTCATCCCTTACCGGTGAAGGAAGTTCCTCTCTACTCCGAAGAAATGTGTGGTTTACCCGCTTTGGAAAGACTGAAAGAAACTCTTTTTGCTGGGGAAGATCCGACTAAGGTTTATTACCAAGAAAACACAATTCGGGTAGTTCAACAGGAAAATAACTACAGTCTGGAATTATATTTACCCGGCATACCCAAGGAACAAATACAGCTAAATAAAACTGGAGACGAGTTAAATATTCGCATCGGTAATCACCGTCGCAATTTAGTCTTACCCCAAGCTTTGGCAGCCCTGAAACCTTCCGGAGCAAAAATGGAAGATGATTACCTGAAAATCTCTTTTAGCAACGTGGTGAAAGTGTGATTTTCCTAGATTGGGTGGGAAGCTTTTCAGTGATCAGTAATCAGTAATCAGTAATCAGTGAACTGAAAATAACACTAAATCCGTTGAGTATAAGCTACATATCAGGACAGGCAAAAGGCAAGAGGCAAAAGGCAACAGGAGGAATAAATAATCAGTCTTTAATAACCAGATTTGGTATAACATCTGATAACTGATAAGTAGGTAGGCGTTAAAAATTATCAGACACCCCCCTTATCAAGGGTAGGGTTGATTCATGAATCAACCCTACCTTATCAAGGAGGGCAGGGGGGATCGAACCTAAAATCCATTTTTAATTTAATTATAACCAGCTACTT
>NZ_JAPZSO010000041.1:0-8751 GCF_027531715.1 Microcystis sp. LE19-8.1F
ACCAGCATCCTGACAGCGATCGCTCACAACATCATAAATCCCCTGAGTAGATAGCCGGCCGTCCCGGTAGCCGGGATTGACCGACACAAATAAAGCCTTATCGGGGTCACGCTCACCCCTTGCCTCTAGCCAAGACTCGATCGCCGTGACCGTACCCGTCCCTAACGAGATAATCTCTGATTGATTTCCCCTTCCCTTACCAAAAATTCTTAGGGTTTTGGACTTTTGGTCAAAGTCACCAATATTAGCCTTAGACACTTCCGATCGCCGGAGCGCATTAGACCAAAGAAGCATCAAGAGGGCGTAATCCCTGACTCCCTTTAGAGAAGTCCGGTCAATCCCCGATAGGACTCGCTTGAATGTCTCGCAATCAACCCCGGTCGTGTCACGATATGATGACAATTTCTCACCCTTAACAGACTCAAGCATAAATTCAGAATGACCGCAATTATAAGAAAAAGCGACTAAACTCTTAATAGCGGCTAATCTTCTATTAATTGTGGCCGATTTAAGATTATTTTTGATTAATTCCCCTTTATATCGACTAACTAGGGCATAAGCGCCATGGCGATCGAGAGATAGAAACTTCCCCAATTCCAGATTAATATCTGAGAGAAAATTCTGGATATCCTTTTGGTACACACGCCGGGTATGTGGCGATCGCTTAGTAGCTAACCAATCAGCTAAAACCCTATCCCAATCGGTGCTAGGGGAAACCGGGGTTAAATGGGAAAGTCGAGAATTTAGTAGTACAAGCTTGTCTGACATCTTGCGAAAAGGTTTATTATCAACAGATTAAGAATTGTTAAAAACCCAAAGCATTCTCAACTGAGTAAAGCTTCTCTTTGAGATGCGATACAAGTTTTTCGTTTTATCCGACTCCAATAGGCTTGCTTGTAATTACTCTTGTAGCGGGCGGAAGAATTTTCTCGATTTGTTCCCCCTCTTTCTGTTTAGTGTCAAACAAATCCAATCGGGTTTGAAGATTCAACCAAAAATCAGGAGAGACTTGGAAGTATTTAGCAAGTCTTAAAGCGGTGCTAGGGGTAATCCCCCGGCGACGGTTGACAATTTCATTAATTCGCTGGTAAGGAACCCCAATCGCATCAGCGAGTTGACTCTGTGTGATGCCCATCGGCTTCAAAAATTCCTCGTTCAGCATTTCACCCGGATGGGTGGGTCTTCTATGGGTAGGTGTGCGAACCATGTTTATACTCCTTTTTTAACTGGAATGATAATCAACGACTTCAACATTATCTGGACCGTTTATAGTCCAGATAAAACAGATACGGTACTGATCATTGATTCGGATGCTATGCTGACCTTGCCGATCACCGACTAAAACTTCCAAACAATTGTTGGGTGGAATGCGTAGGTCATCTAGCGAAGTTGCCGAATCGACTAAATCCAGTTTCCGTCGCACCACGTTCCATAAATTTCTAGGGCAGGTTTTCCGTGCTTTTTTGGTATCCTCACCATTGAAAATATTTTTAGTAGCTGTATTCCTGAATGAGACTATCATAATAACACGGTAGCACGTTTTTCATGTTAGACGTTCGCTAAACTATTTCTTTTTAGGCATTGATCACATTTTATTCTTTGCTTGGAACCCATTCGAGAATCTCGCCGGGCTGTATCTCGTACCTATCACAGATTGCCTGTAAGACTGCCACAGAAGGAAGCTGATCAGGGTTCTGGGATAGCTTGTATCCCGTGGACATCGCAATGCCTGTTTGCTGAATGAATTTATAGATTGTGATGCCTCTAGCCTCTGTAAATTCCTTGACCCGATTTTTTAGTACCATTGTATTAGTTTTATGTCTCTATAATTTATTATAACTTTTTTTTAGAATAATGCTTGACAATATTACTGACTTCGCGGTAATATACAGATATAGAGAAAGGCAACCACCGCCAACTTGCAATTAGTGTGATTGCCTTTCCGTCAACCCTTATCAGGTCTAAAACAATGGTACAACTTATCGAAGCTATAGCGCAATCTCCGGCCCGGCGCGTTACCACAAAATACGGTGAGAGAACCGTTATCGACGCGGTTCGGCGTGATAATGGCGAAAAAGTGACCGTTTGGCGCGGTGGGGATGACGATTACTCCCAAAAGCACGTCATTAAGAACGCACGGCTAACCTTAACTCTAGATAACAAGGGTAAATATAGTCTCGTTGAGGATCCCAACTTAGTCAGTCTCGGCCAACCCCTTCCAGAAATACCCGTACCCGTGCGGCCTCTACATAATACCAATCACGTTATCACTCAAGACAGTGAGAAACCTAGCGAGAGTGACCAATCACTCCTATCACCCAATCAAAAGCGAGAAATAGCCAATTATGTGAGTGAAATGGGTAAATTATACGGGTTTTGCTTACAGCAAGCTGAAAACCTCAATTTAGAGGGTGAGGATCGGCGCTGTGTGGCAACTAGCTTATTTATCCAAGCTACCAAACATTTTAATCTTTAATCAATCAAGGGGGAGATTAATTCCCCCTATTAGGAGGAAACATGAAGGAATTTACAGCAATTTTACCCCTCACAATCGAGATCACAATCGCGGCTAAAAACAGAAAAGAAGCATCACTATTCTTTGATGATTTGTATGCCAATATCACCATCGAAAATGACGGGAACCAAGAGATAGAGATAATTAGCGATAATTTGGGATTAATCGAAAATAGTTGGGAGATAGAGGATTAATCAGTTATCAGTTATCAGTAAACCGTAATTATTTAGGAGTATGAATAGGATTTATCTTGATTTTTTTCTTAGATTAAAGCCTATCCTAGATTCTCCCAATAAATCAAAATTAATGGGATTTATCTCTATCAATCTGATTGGCAAATTAGGATTAAGAGTTAAAACTTTTACAGTGATTGGGTTTAAGTGTTGTATAAGTAAACCTTATCTAATAATTAGGAAAGCCTTATAGATTGGTAGTATGAATTAGGTACATTTTTAATCATTATGTGTTACCTTACTATTAAAGAAAAGAGAGGTCTGATATGAAAGTAAAAAACGTCTCCCTAGTGGCCAAGGTTTCCCCTGAGATGAAGCGTCAAATTTTTGAAATTGCTGAAAAAAGGAATGATACGGCATCCACGGTGATGCGAGAGATGATCCGCGAATGCCTTGAAAAAGCCGCCTAAAAAGAACTAACCGCGCCTAGTTTGGCGACTAGAAAGCGGTTCACAAAAAACATTCTTATTATGTCTAACCATAACATTTACGTTGATTTACTGTCAAGTAACCCCCTGAAAAATTCCCAGAACCGTGGGAACAGCGAGAGATTAAGCGATAGAAAGATTACCAGCCCGATTAAATCAGCAATAAGCAGAATAAAGGCTAATTTTGGCAAAATAAGCCAGAATAGCCTTAATTTTACGGCACGGGTAGGTTTAGGCACGGCACAAAAATCTGATATTCACCAAAAAACCACAGCGAGTAATGATCGCTGTGGTTTTACATTTTGTAACTAAAAGGAATTCGTCTTATGTACAACGATTATAGCGAAACCAACGGAAAAAGTCTAGTCCCTGTCACCAAAAATAACCCATGCCCTCACTGTGGGAAACCCGATTGGTGCTACTCAGTAGGGGATTTATCAGTATGCAAGCGTGATTATGACCCCGCGCCCGGTTGGTATAAAACCAATGGGGCCGATAGCGAAGGACACGCCTACTACGCGCCCATAAAGGAAAAGGAAACATGGGCTAAACCCCCACGCCCGGCTAAAACTACCCATTATTACTATCCTGATCGCGATGGTAACGTTTTGGTACGGGTGACAAGAAAAGACGACGGCAACGGTAAAAAAAGCATCTATCAGCAGCATTGGCACGGCAAGCAATGGGTTAACACCCTAGACAATGTTAAACGGGAAAATATACCCATTTATCGCTATCAAGAGATTAAGCAAGCGATCGCCAATGGGGAAAGTATTTTTATCTGTGAGGGTGAGGGTAAGGCTGATCTTTTATGGTCACTGGGTTTACCCGCGACTTGCAATATAGCCGGTTCTAAGAAGTGGAGGCCTTCCGATAGCAAAGACTTAGAAGGGGCCAGCGTGATTTTATGCCCGGATCGAGACGTGCCGGGCATAGAACACTGCGAAGCGATAGCGAAAGACTTCCCCAACGCCCAATGGCTCTACTGTTTCCCTGATTCCCCCCTATGGAATCATCTCCCTGAATCAAGGGGGGCTGATCTGAAAGATTGGATAGATGAAGGGGTTACTAAGGATGACATTATCAAGGCAATCGGCAATAAAAAGCCTCTTAAACAGCAAAAAGCAGAGAAAACGACTAATATAGTCAGTCATCCTCGATTTTCCCCTAAACCCCTAGAAACCGACAAATTAGAGGAAATAATCGATAATTTGATAAGTCAGGGTGTCACCGGTTCCAAGCTAAAAATCGAGTTAGCTTCGATCGCGAAGCAATACGGAATATCGGATCAGCAAGTTACCTCGATATATAAGGAACGGGTACAAGAAAATGACCAAAACCTTGACAAGGATGACCTTTTTAGCGACCTCGACAATATCTTAAAAGCCGATAGCCAACGGCTTGACCTTAGCAAGGTACTCCCTGAGAAATTAGCCAACGCTATTAATCACCATGCCAGATTAACAGGATTGCGATCGGAGGCCTATCTAACTGCGTTACTCAGTGGATTGTCGTCAACCCTTCATCCTGACACTGCATTAATGCTGTATCCTCAAACTAACTGGAAGGTTCCCCCCAACTTGTACGCGGCCATAGTCGCGTTAAGCGGTGAGGGTAAGTCGATAATCGGGCGCGCGATGATTTCTGATCCCTTAAAAGCTTTAATCGAAGGGGATGACATTGATTATGAGTCAAAACTCAGTCAGTATAAAGCTTCTCTCGCTAACTATGAATCGCTGAAAAAATCTAAAAACAGCGAAGCGTTAACCGACTCATACCCAGATGGTCCGCCCTCGAAACCTACCCGGCGGATCAGGTATTTCTCAGGGGGAACCGGTGAGGGCATAGCGAGATATGCAGCTAATAGCCAAGATAAGGGGACGCTTTATTTTAGGGATGAAATCGCGGGACTGTTTAAGAGTGCTAACCAATACCGGGGAGGCCGTGGGTCCGATAGCGAAGATATTCTGGAATACTACGATGGGACCCCCCCCATCACCCTGCGGGCCGACCCCGATAAAACCGTAATTTGTCGCAAAATTCTTTTATCGATTTATGGCACGATACAGCCCGGTGTATTAGAGAAACTGTTAGGGGATAAGGAAGACTCTAGCGGCCAATGGGCGCGGTTCATTTTTTGCCAGCTTCCCCCCTCAACGCTTGACCTTGATATAGATGCAGCCTACCCGGATTTAACACCGATGCTCACAGACCTCTATCGGCAATTTGACCGCCTACCCGTAAAAACTTATGACCTATCACGCCCGGCACGGGAACGATTTCTAAAGGCTGTTAACAGACTCAAATCATTAAGCGAGAATGAACAGCGCCCGGCAATGAGAAACGTGCTAATTAAGGCCCGTGGACTGATCGGACGCTTAGCTTTAAATCTTCATCTTGCTAACTCCCTATTTAACGGTATTACACCATCGATAGAGATTTCTAAAGAAACCATTAACGCGGCTATTGAGTTAGTAAGCTTTTTTATCAACCAAGTCAGGGGGATGTACGGAAAACTATCGGATGACTTACCTAGCGCGTATGCAAGGCTGTTATCGGTAGCATCGGATTGGATAACCCCCAATAACGCTCGAAAAAAAGCTTTTTCAGGAAAAGCTAAGACAGAATACCCATCGTCAAGGATAACTGAGATATTCCGGGAATTAAGCGACAAGGGCTATGGGGAAACTCGATCAACTACCCGTGGCTCGATTGAATTCCGAGCATTAAAGGGGGATAACCTTATCCCCCCAGCGAAACCCTTACCAGATAAGGATTTTGAGATTAAAGGGGATAAAGGGGGGATAAAGGGGGATAACCTTATCCCCCCAGCGAAACCCTTACCAGATAAGGAATACAGCCTAAAGGGGGATAAAGGGGATAAAAAAAATCATTTTGAGAATCAAAACTTAACCCCTCTCAATGATCAGGATGCTGATTACCTATCCCCCCTCACTGAAAAATCAAAAGGGGATAATACCCTATCCCCTTTATCCCCTTTATCCCCCCAAGTTGGTGAAACTCAATCAGAGCAAGACTTTACAAGGGGGGATAAATTAAAATCCCCCTTATCCCCCTTATCCCCTTTATCCCCCCAAGATGGTAAAACCGACTCGGATCACCCGGACACTGACAGCCTTAAACCGGGGGGTGAGTGTGTCTATAAGAAAGGGGGGGGATACCATTGGGTGATCAGTATCGATGGTGATTTAATCACTATTCAAGATTGGCATAAGGAAAATCCCTCTTTCACGGTTGCCATAGATGAAGTCGTACCGCGCACTCCCGGCCCAGAAAGAAAGAAAAAGGAAAAAGCCTAATAGCTATGGGGATTACTTTTTAGTAATCCCCAATCACCCAATAACCCCTATCAACCCAATCAAAATTATGGACTACCAACAACTAGAAAAAGAATTCGATTTAATTCTCGAAAAGCCTTTGTGGATGCGGCCTATCGCGCTAAGTGAACTAGCAAAAAAGAATAAAATACCTTTAAGTAGTATCAGAGTAAGTTTTGATAATTTTTGGAGTCAAAGGCTTAGGGAAAATCGCCAAAATAAGGGATAATCCCCTTTTTACTGGTAATCCCCCAAAATTACCCTGATATAGCCAAAATAAACCCATAAAAGCAAGTCCCGGCACTTTATCGCCTAATAGCGAGTTTTGTCCCCATAATCCCCCTTTTAAGTCGGTTTTGACCTAAAAAACACGGTACATTTTTCCTGATTTTAATCGTTTATTTTTGACCATTTTAGGCGATAATCCTTGAAAAATAGCCAATATCTCACGATTAGAGAGTGTGACTGCCATTCCCAACGGTTTTAACCAATTCTGTCCCCTTTTGGGTAATATCCCCATAATTAAGGGGTTCCACTATTAAAGAAGTGATTTAATAATAAAAGAAATATCCAATAAAACCAAACAATAACTATTAGGAATATGGCAGAAAAAACCAGAGAAACTACAAAATGGACGTGGGAAACTCGCACAGGGTAAGGGTTTTGAGGGTTTTTTGAGTTTAAACATTTAAAATGTTTGACCCTTAAACGCTAATCCTTACCATCTCAGAAAATGCCCAATATTGGGGGAATATCGGGCAAAATGTCCTGAGAAGTGATTCACTGCTAATCGACTTCATACCAAAGGCTATCGGTAGGATTTAATCGCCACTGCTTAAAAAAGTCAGGGTATCTCTTGCTGACAATTGGTTCCCCGATTTTCATCTTCCCCTTCCATTTTTCAATAGTGGATACAGGGACGCGGGTTTTTTCGCTTAATTGGGCATTGGTTAAGCCTTGTCGGTTGCTTACTGTACCCTCACCCGTTACTGATTCAATTGAAACAGTGTCAACCGGGACGGGACCGATCGCGCCCTTGTCCGGTTCAATAGTTGAGTCAGTTTCACCCGGGACGGTTTCGATCGCATTCTGATCGATGGTTTTATCGGTTATGAGGGGAACGGGTAAAGTATCTAGCGAGTCCGATCCCCCTACCGGTTCCATAATCTTTTTTTCCGAATGCTCGATCGCTTCCTTGACCGGTGACGGTGGTGAGGGGGGAACTTCCGGGGTCAAGGTTCCGATCGCCGGTTGGTCCAGTGGTGAGGGTGGTGAGTCCGGGGTGGTAACGCTAACACCCTCACCCAGTTCATCGGGGGGAAGGGAAGGGGAAGGGGGAAGGGGGGAAGGTTCCCCGGTGGGAATCAAGGAAGTAATCGAAGCTTCGCGCTGCATCCTTAATAATAATTCCATCTCATCTAACCTACCATCTAATTTAGTATCTAACCTTTCCTCTAGCCTTGACAGTCTCTCACTCAAGGAAGTGAGTAACTTTCCCACGGTAGCATCTAACCTCACTTCTAATAAACCATCTAACTCTGATTCTATAAGGCTTTTAACCCTACCATCTAACCCAGTATCTAAACTACCATCTAAGCTATTGCCTAAGTTTGAATCTAACCCGTCCGTGAGAAACTGTTTAGCCGCTAGATTGTCGGTAAGGGACGGGTACAGGGAGCGAAGCTTCTCAAGGTATTTATCACTAATCGAAAAAGAAATTACTTTACTCATGGCATCTAATCTAATCTTGGATGATATTATTATCATCTAATTAGCTTAGATGCTGTCATCTAAGTATGACACTTTGAGAATTGGCACTTAATTAAATCCCAATGCTCACGATAAATCACCCCTGAAACTTTTTTCCGTCGGTTTTAGGGGCATTTTTGAGGGGTGTTTTTTGGCTAAATCAGACTATCTAACAAGTCGGTCACTTCCCCTTGATGATTTTTCCGATTGTCGTCATAGATCAGCAAGGTATTGAGTGAACTGTGTCTCGATAACTTTTGTACCCGTCTAACATCCCCCCCGGTAGCCTCTAACGCGGCCGTGATGCTGCTGTGTCTAATTCTGTGAGGTGACATAGTTTTGCTGATACCAGCATCCTGACAGCGATCGCTCACAACATCATAAATCCCCTGAGTAGATAGCCGGCCGTCCCGGTAGCCGGGATTGACCGACACAAATAAAGCCTTATCGGGGTCACGCTCACCCCTTGCCTCTAGCCAAGACTCGAT
>NZ_JAPZSO010000173.1:0-25538 GCF_027531715.1 Microcystis sp. LE19-8.1F
TTGAGTCGATGGATATTTTTTCGGAACTTGCCCTTTCTTTGATACGCCTCAAACCCCAGAAAAACCCTTATTTCTCCAAAGGGTTAACGGCTATGAGCCTTATCAAGCAAGCTCTTTAACCTTTCTGTCACCCCTTGAGGACAAAATTATAGACTTTTTCGGTGGATTGAACTTGTAATTTCATCTCCTCTAGCATTTGCTCAATCGGGTCGATGCCATCCTTCTCACGAGCGCGACTGGCCCTCACCATCTCGCCTTCCGGGGTATTTCGCACCGATCGCAGTTCTCTTTTCAGGTTCTCGTATTGCTTTTTGAGTAGTTCGTTATTGGTTTCAACCTTCTCGCACTGTCGTTTAAGGTCGCTTTCCGATGAGCCTTCAACCGCGAAAGAGTCCCCCATTTGATACTGTCGTTCGATTTCGAGCAGTTTGGCAATATCTCCCTCTTTATAGGCACGGTTGACTTCCTTCATGATCTCGTTGTGACGCATCCGAGTTTCGGGATCCGTAACCTTGTCGGGGTGAAAAATCTCGGCCATTCTCAGGAAAGTGCGGCGTATTTGTCTAGATTCGGGAGATTTAGGCGAGCTTTCAGGTGATATCTCTGTTCCATCATCGTTACGGCCGTAGGAGTCTCCCCCAGAGAAGAAATCCTGCGCGGATTGCTCCGATGATCCTTCCGGTCCTTCGTCTCCGAAAAGTTCGTCTAGTTCTTCATCTCCATCCTCAAATTTTGGGCTAATCACCCCCGTTAACTGAAGTGTCTCGTAAATTCCGAGAATGCTTTTCTTTGTCTGCTGCCCCATTTTTCTAGCAGTGAGGATTTCGTCAAAAAGGGCGTGTATTTCGCGGTCGAGGTCGGTAAGTTTTTCATAGAGGGGTTGCCCTCTCTGGAAAATCTCCGTCGCCAGGGAACGCATCTGGTCGAGGAATTTCTTTAGTTCGGTGCGTTTTCTGGCAATCTGCTTGAGAAGCCACTGATGCTCCTCCTCTAAAGCTTGGAGACGAAAATGTAGGGAAGAGAGAGCCAAGGAAGGGGAGGTGGGCGAATCAGAGGAGTTCGGTGATTTCGGCTTTTTAGATCTGGTCATTACTTTGGGGTGAAAGCATATTGTCCATTCTACCAAGCCGGAAGGAGCGGCATTCCTAAAACTCACCCTTGGCTCATTTTGTTGTTTCTCCCATCTCCCCATCACCCCATCACCCCAAGTCCACAGACAGGCTTAAGTGGCTAGAAGCTAGATATATCAATGGTCTTAATTAATTCTTATCAATCGAATTAAATTTTTGTAAATAAAATTCTCGATCGGATTAATTATTTTTTCCAAATTCCGCTAGACTTATTTAGTAAGTTCAATCGAGATTCAATATTCCATAGCTAAATTTCTATAGCACGGTCTAGAGGGAAAGTTTAGCTGGGGATTCCTTTACCCATAATTCAGCACACATATTTGCTTTAGCAAGCAGGTAGGAGATTCTATGTCAAATTTTTCGAGACGGAAATTTTTAACCACGGCGGCGGTTTCAGCAGCAGGGGCTGTTGTCCTCAAAGGTTGTGTGGGTAATCCCCCCGACACTACGGGTGGAACCACCACCACCGCGCCCGCTGCCCCGGTTGCTTCTCCCGTCGCCATCGCCCCGGAACAAGCTCCTGAAACCACCAAAATTAAATTAGGTTATATTCCTATCGTTGAGGCCGCACCCTTAATTATTGCCAAGGAAAAAGGCTTTTTCGCCAAACACGGGATGCCCGATGTGGAAGTCTCCAAACAAGCAAACTGGGGATCCGCTAGAGATAACGTCGAAATTGGCGCAGATGCGGGCGGAATTGACGGGGGACAGTGGCAAATGCCCATGCCTTACCTAATTTCCGAGGGACTAATCACCAAAAATAACGTTAAAGTCCCCATGTATGTGTTAGCGCAGTTAAACACCCAGGGTAACGGAATTGCGATCGCAGGTAAACACGAGGGCAAAAATATCGGTTTAGACCTGAAACCCGCCAAAGATTACATCCTCGCCATGAAAACGACGGGAACTCCCTTTAAAGCCGCCTATACCTTCCCGAAAGCTAACCAAGACTTCTGGATTCGTTACTGGTTAGCGGCTGGTGGTATTAACCCCGATACGGATATTAACCTAATTGCCGTACCCGCAGCCCAAACCGTGGCCAACATGAAAACGGGAACCATGGATGCGTTTAGTACCGGCGATCCTTGGCCGGCGCGCATTGTGGCCGATCAGATCGGTTTTATGTCAGCTTTAACCGCAGAAATCTGGCCCTATCACCCGGAAGAATACCTCGCTATCCGCGCCGATTGGGTGGATAAAAACCCGAAAGCCACCAAAGCGGTGTTAAAAGGAATTATGGAAGCGCAGCAATGGCTCGATCAAGAGGCAAATCGGGCAGAAGCGGCGGCAATTCTCGCTAAACCGGCTTATTTCAACCTCAAGGAAGAAATTATCGCCGGTCCCCTCAAAGGAATGCAGAAAATGGGTGACGGCAAACCGGAAATCACCGACAAAAATAAAGGAGTTTTCTACTGGAAAGATCCCGCCGGTAGCGTTTCCTATCCCTACAAGAGTCATGATCTCTGGTTTTTAACCGAAAGTGTTCGTTGGGGTTTCTTGCCGAAAGAAACTTTAACCACTGCCGCCGCATTAATCGACAAGGTTAACCGCGAGGATCTTTGGAAAGCGGCAGCCACAGAATTAGGGGTTCCCGCAGCTGATATTCCCACCAGTACCTCCCGCGGTGTCGAAAAATTCTTTGATGGCAAAACTTTTGATCCTGCCAATCCCCAAGCTTATCTCGATAGTTTGGCGATCAAAAAATAGCGAGCTTTTCTCGATAGGCTAGGGGCATAAAATATCTAGTCTATTAATCCCAAAAATGTTTTCTTCTCTCCCCAATCAAGTAACTTTATCTTCAACAAAGGAAAACGGCAAAATGGCAAGTAGCGTCAGCAGAACAAGTAAAGGTGGTTTCAACTTCGGTAAATTCTGGAAAAAACATTCCCAAGATATTCTTCCCCCGATTATCGGTACCTTGGGTTTTCTGATTGTTTGGCAATTAGTCTCGATGGTGGGATTAATCAAATTACCCCCCCCATCCGACCTAATCACCAATGAACGAACTCGTACTTATTTAATGTATCCTTTCTTTGATCGTGGGGGCATTGATAAGGGACTATTCTGGCAAACTTTAGCGAGTCTGCAACGGGTATTAATCGGTTATTTTTTTGCCGCAGTGGTGGGTATTGGCGTTGGGATTATGGTCGGTTTAAATTCTTTCTTAAATAAGGCCCTCGATCCCCTTTTCCAATTCCTAAGAACAGTTCCTCCTCTTGCTTGGGTTCCCCTATCTTTGGCCGCTTTACAACAAAACCAACCTGCAGCTTTATTCGTGATCTTTATTACCGCAGTTTGGCCGATTTTGATTAATACCACCGTCGGTGTCCAACAAATTCCCCAAGACTATATCAACGTTAAACAAGTCTTGCAATTGTCCAACAAAAAATTCTTCTTCAAGATATTAATTCCCTCGGCTCTTCCCTACATCTTCACTGGTTTGAGAATTGCGATCGGTTTAGCTTGGTTAGCGATTATTGCGGCGGAAATCGTTATGTCGGGTATCGTCGGTATCGGTTTCTTTATCTGGGATGCCTACCAAAATAACTACATCAGCGATATTATTCTCGCTCTGTTTTATATCGGTGGTGTGGGTTTATTACTCGATCGCTTTATGGCTTGGTTGCAAAATCAAATCGTTCGTCAATAGGGAATCGATGGGGAAAGTTTCCCCATTTTCCAATAACTGAAACTTGAGGAAATTTAAGGAGAAAAAAATATGAGTTTGTTTGTCGCTGTCGATAACATCGATAAAGTATTCCCCCTCAGTGGTGGCGGTGAATATGTGGCATTGAAAGGGATTGATTTACAGATCAAAAAAGGGGAATTTATCTCCCTCATCGGTCACTCCGGTTGCGGAAAATCCACCCTCTTAAACATGATTGCTGGTTTAGATTTGCCCACGGAAGGGGTGGTGACTTTGCAAGGTCAAAGCATTAAAAAACCGGGGCCTGATCGCATGGTAGTCTTCCAAAACTATTCCCTTTTGCCCTGGTTAACCGTCAAAGAAAATATCACTCTGGCCGTCGATCAAGTTCTCACCCAACTATCAGAAGACGAAAGAAAAGCTGAAGTCGAAAAATATATCGATCTGGTCAATCTTCGTCATGCAGTGGATAAACGTCCCAACGAATTATCGGGGGGGATGAAACAACGGGTAGCGATCGCTCGCGCCCTAGCCATCCGTCCGAAAGTCCTCCTTTTAGATGAACCCTTTGGGGCGTTAGATGCCCTGACTAGAGGTAATCTACAGGAACAGTTAATGCAGCTGTGCGAAGAATACGAAATGACCTCGGTAATGGTGACGCACGATGTGGATGAAGCGGTGCTATTATCCGATCGCATCGTCATGCTCACCAATGGCCCCGGCTCAAAAATTGGCGGTATTTTGGAAGTGGATATCCCCCGTCCCCGCAAACGCATGGAAGTGGTGGAACACCCCAGTTACTACAGTCTCCGGAGTGAAATTATCTATTTCCTCAACCAACAAAAACGGATCAAAAAACTACGCGCTCGCAAAGTCGAAGTGATTGCCCGTCACGGTTTAGAAAAAGTCAATCTAGAGATCGGTTTTGTTCCCCTCACCGCTTGCGCGCCCCTAGCAGTGGCCAAAGAAAAGGGATTCTTCACTAAACATGGTCTAGATGAGGTGAATTTAGTCCGGGAAACCAGTTGGCGAGGCGTTGTGGACGGGATCGCGGGGGGATTCCTCGACGGGGCGCAAATGCCTTCAGGAATGCCCACCTGGTTAACCGTCGGTGGTTATCAGGAGCAACCTTTGCCGATTGTCAGCGCCCTGACGATGACTCGTAACGGTAACGGTGTCACCCTCGCTAAACGCTTCTATGACGAGGGAGTGATTGACGGTAACGCCTTAAAACAGATGCTATTGGAATCGAAGGAGCAGCGCCATATTTTTGGCATGGTTCACCCCTCCTCGATGCACAATTTGCTCCTGCGTTACTGGTTAGCGGCCTCTGGTATTGACCCCGATAAAGACGTTCACCTCGAAACTATTCCCCCGGCCCAAATGGTAGCCGACCTGAAAACCGGTAGTATTGACGGTTATTGTGTCGGTGAACCCTGGAATCTAAGGGCCGCCATGGAAGGTATCGGTTACACCGTCGCCACCGACTTAGAAATCTGGCAGGGCCACCCGGGTAAGGCCCTGGGAGTCCGGGAAGATTGGGCTAATAAATACCCTAATACCCATGTCGCTTTAGTCAAAGCACTGCTGGAAGGTTGTCGCTACTGTGCCGAGGAAGGGAATCAGGAAGAAATTCGTCAAATCCTCGCCAGTCGTCAGTATCTTAGTACCAATATCGATTATATCCAACTGGGTGATCCCAACTCCTATGCGTGCAGTCTCGATCAACCGATGAAAGAATATGCACACCATCTGTTCTATGGAGAAGGGGTAAATCGTCCCAGTCGTACCGAACACCTCTGGATGATGACCCAAATGGCGCGCTGGGGCCACATTCCTTTCCCCCGTAACTGGGTAGAAATTCTCGAACGCGTCTGTCGGGTGGGTGTCTTTAGTACCGCGGCCCGGGAATTGGGTCTAGGGGATATTAAATATCGTCGCACACCGATCCTTTTATTCGATGGTATCGAGTTTGATGCCGAGGATCCGATCGGTTATCTCAATAGTTTAGAGATCAAACAAAACGTCACCATGGCCGAAGTGGCTATTGATGCTCGTCCTAGTGCCAGTGAATCTCGCAAAATTGCCTAAAAATCGACTAAGGGGATAATTCCTAGCCAATTATCCCCGGCCATTGCCCCTATTAACTAATTTCCCCCAAAGACTAATCATGTACACCACCACCGACACCGTTAACCGAGCAACCCAGGCCCCCACTAAAGAAGCTTTTGTCACCATTGAAGGAGTTTCTAAGGTTTATCCCACTCCTAGAGGCCCCTACACTGTCCTCAAGGACGTTAATCTCAGCATCAATGAAGGTGAATTTATCTGTGTGATCGGTCACTCCGGTTGCGGTAAATCCACCCTATTAAATATGGTGTCGGGTTTTTCTTCTCCCACCGATGGCATCGTTAAAGTTAACGGTAAGAAAATTACTAAACCCGGGCCCGATCGCATGGTAGTGTTTCAAAACTATGCTTTATTGCCTTGGTTAAGTGTTTTTGAAAATGTCTATCTGGCGGTAGATGCGGTGTCTCCCAATGCTCCGGAAGCACAAAAACGCTCGATCGTGCGGGAACATTTAGCTATGGTGGGTTTAACGGAAGCTATGGATAAAACCCCTCCCCAAATCTCCGGGGGGATGAAACAACGGGTTTCGATCGCTCGCGCTCTTTCTATCCGTCCGGAAGTGTTGATTCTTGATGAACCTTTCGGCGCGTTGGATGCGATTACCAAAGAGGAATTACAGGAAGAATTGCTGAAAATCTGGCAAGATAAACGCTGTACGGTGTTGATGATTACCCACGATATCGATGAGGCCCTTTTCCTCGCTGATAAGCTGGTAATGATGACCAATGGACCGGAAGCGAAAATCGGCGAAGTGATGAATATTCATTTCCCCCGTCCCCGCGATCGGGAGAGAATTATGGAGGACCCTGAATATTATCGTCTGCGTAACTATGCCCTCGACTTCCTCTATAATCGTTTCGCTCACGATGATGTCAGCTAGATGTGAGCATTTGTATTAGTTTGGGGTGCGGTTGACTTAATAGCGATCGCACCTAGATTTTTTTCTAGGGAAGCCTTCTTCAAGTAAAATTATTTCTAAGTAGGTAGATTTTAAAAATTGTCAGACACCCCCCTTATTAAGGGTGGCAGGGGGGATCAGCACCCCCCTTATCAAGGGTGGCAGGGGGGATCCCCCCGCCTATCGGCACCCCCCTTATCAAGGGTGGCAGGGGGGATCCCCCCGCCTATCGGCACCCCCCTTATCAAGGGGGGATTAAGGGGGGATCGAAGGCAAAATTAAGATACACCCAATTATTTCGAGAGTTCTAAGTAAGTAGATGTTAAAAATTGTCAGATACCCCCCTTATTAAGGGGGGATCAGCACCCCCTTAATAAGGGGGCAGGGGGGATCGGCACCCCCCTTAATAAGGGGGCAGGGGGGATCGGCTTACTTGTTAGCTAAATAGAACAATTAGCAATAAAATACAATAATAATTTTTACTTTTTACTTAATTGATCATGCTCAAACAGATACGGAAACTACTTATCAATTTTGGTCAACAATGGCGCGATGAAGATTTCATGAGGTCGATTCATCTCATTGAAAACATAGTTTCTAAGGTTTTATCCGTAGCCTTAATTGTTGTTATTATTGTTTCTCTTTATGATTTAGTAGTTATCCTAATCAAAGACCTATTTACTACGGAACCCGTCGGTTTTTTTAGTAAAACTTTAATTGAAATATTCGGATTATTTCTCAATATTTTGATCGCTTTAGAGTTATTAGAAAACGTCACTGCTTACTTAAGAAAACACATCGTACAGGTTGAATTAGTAGTAGTTACTGCCCTGATTGCCATCTCTCGAAAAATTATTATTTTCGATCCCAATAAATACAGTAAAGATGATTTAATTGCCCTCACCGTGGGAACCTTAGCTTTAGCGGCAAGTTATTGGTTAATCAGAAAAGTTAATCGCGATAATCGCTCTTGAAATAAGTAGTTGCGACATGATTGACACCAATAATTGCCGGTTGGATTTTGGTCAAATTGGCAGAATTTTAGCAAAATCACCTAGCTCTCTATAGTCTGAGTATCCTTGCATAGTTCCTAATATTATTATTAGCAAAACTAGCCATAAAGGATGTCTTTTCCGTTTATTTTTCCGAGAGTCCTTGACTTATTTAAGTTTTTCTATTAAGCTAAACATATCTTTAAAATATTAACGGTCACTCTCTATTTTACCTGATAGTGATTGCTTTTGACTTTCTGACCGTATTATGAAACAACCCTAACCTTAAAGGGGGGTGAGGATGTCATAATAGTCAGTCCCTATCTACCATATCTCTAAAAACCATGAGCGATCCTCGTCTATCTCTAGTGGCAGCTGCCCGAAGATTTTATCAACTGGGTTGGATGCTTGGTACTGCGGGTAATTTATCCGCTAAAGTTGATGACCATAGTTTTTGGATTACTGCCAGTGGCAAAAGTAAAGGTAAACTCACAGAACAGGATTTTGTGCGAGTGGATCTGACGGGAAAAGTCAGAGAATTAGCTCATCGGGATAATCGTCCTTCGGCAGAAACTAGCATTCATCGGGTGATTTATTGCCTCTTTCCCCAAGCACAAGCTTGTTATCATGTCCACTCGGTGGAAGCGAATTTAGTTTGCCGTTTTGCTCGCGAGGACAAGTTATCGTTACCTCCCTTAGAAATGTTGAAAGGTTTAGGTATTTGGGTAGAAAATCCTCAAGTATTTATGCCAGTTTTTGCTAACTATCTCGATGTGCCGAAAATTGCCGCAGAAATAGAAAGTAGATTGTCAACTTTCCCCCCAGAAATTCCCGCTTTACTGATTTCTTACCATGGCGTGACGGTGTGGGGTGAGTCTCTAGAAACTACCGAGAATTATTTAGAGATAGTCGAGTATATTTTTCGCTATCTAGTGGCAGCCTATCAAGTAAAACCTTGTTAAATTTTCATTTAGACAAGGCAATCAGGAAAAGATTGCCGATATTTTTCAAGGCGCCACCCAGATTCGAACTGGGGGTAAAGGTTTTGCAGACCTCTGCCTTACCACTTGGCGATGGCGCCGATCAATAGACCTTTATCCTAACATAACAGTTGACAGTTTGCCAAGAGTGGAACCCAAGAGTCAAGCACTCAATCTATAATTTAGGCAGCCCTTCTCTAATCTAGTGGAGGATTTCAGGCTTAAAAAAGCGATTATGATGATAAATCAAAGGTATTTACTAACTTTTATCGGTTTATTAGCTTTATGCTTTCCAGTAAAGGCTAATAATGCCGTTTACCTTAGCCAAAGTTCTAATACTGCCACGACTTTCGACAGTTATCGTCAAGAATGTTTACAAAGAGCGCGCGGGGAAGGATTAGCTGCTGATGTGGCAAAAGACCTATGCGACTGCACGATTAAAAAATTCCAAGCTCGTTACAATCTACAGCAATTCCGCGCCCTCGTGCAGAAGTCGAAAACCGATAAAGCTGCCGCTAGGACTTTATCCAGTGTGGGAGAAGCTTGTTTTGATGAGATTTTGTATGAATAGCAGGGAAGGGAGCAGTTAAGTAGGTAGGTGTTAAAAGTTGTCAGACACCCCCCTTATCATAGGGCTGATTCAAGGTAGGGTTGATTCATGAATCAACCCTACCCTTATCAAGGGGGGATCGAGCCTAAAATCCATTTTCAATTTAATTATAAACAGCTACTTAAGTAGTCGTGCAAAATAAATTTCCTAGTTAAGAAAGGCACTCATGCAAAAGGCACTCATGCAAGAGGTGGTTAGATATGTGTAATTAATTTTGCTTAGGTACTTATCAGTAATCAGCTTTTTTTCTCCCTTCTCCCCTCTCCCTTCTCCCCAATTCATAATTCATAATTACCCGCTCATATATCATACTTTATGCTTTTTGTCAAAAAAACTTTTTTTTTGCAATAAAACTACATAAAAAAAAGATCATCGTTGTGGGTGAAATTGACTGATTTACCCGTCTTAATTAGGATCACCTTCTAGGTGTGGCAAGGTTTTCAACCATTGCTGCCCAAAAAAGCACAGAATAAGCCACTATGAAATTCTATCAAATCGCTGTTACCATGATAACGTCGTTGTTAAATAAAAATCTTTCTCAATTAATTCTTAAGAATTTATAAATATTGCGGAATATTAATTTAAATATTCTCAAGTTTTTACAGTCAATAAATAATTTTTGCTTATCTTTGTCGAAAAATAGAACTCCTGCAAAAATCCAACATCTACCATGGGGTTAGGAGTCAGTTATCAGTTATCAGTTATCAGTTATCAGTTATCAGTTCACTGAGAAAACACCCCACACCCTACACCCCGCACCCCACACCCCATACCCCACTTATTCAACAAACATGAAAGAATCATGGCGAGAACGTCTGAATATCTCTCGAATAGCGATTAATGCCCCGAGGTTAACCATTGCTTTCTGGTTAGCGGTGGCCGTGGCGGGAATTTTGGCTTTTAGTTCCTTAAAATACGCGCTTTTCCCAGATATCAGCTTTCCAGTCGTCATAATTAACGCTCAAGCGGATTTAGCTACTGCTATCACCACGGAACAGCAATTAACTAAACCCCTAGAAAATCCTCTTTTCTCTCTCCCCGGTCGTCGTGATATTTCTTCGACTACTGCCCCCGGACAGTCAGTAATCAGCGTTTTCTTTAAAATTGGCACAAATTTAGACAAGGCCACCGCAGCAGTTAAACAGGCTATCTCGCAAGTCCCTTTACCCCCTCAAGCTACCACAGAAGTTATCCCCGTTGATTTAAATGAGTCGGCAACAGTTACATATACGCTGGTGAGTGAGCAGAAAAATCTAGAAGAATTAAGCCAAATCGCCCAAGATAATTTAATTCCGCCCTTAAAAGCTCTCCCAGGTACGGCTAAAGTTAATTTACTCGGTCAAGGTACAGTTAGGGAAGATAATCCCCATAAAAGCTTAACCCGACCATTACCCACGCTGGTACGCTTTAATGGCCAAGAAGCAATCGCAGTGCAGGTAATCAAAAAAGGTGCCGCCAATAGTCTCGATCTGGCCGCGGTCGCAGAAAAACTGGTTAAAGACATAGCACAAAAACTGCCCGATGTCAAGATAATTTTAGCTGAAACCCAAGCGGAATATATTCGCGCTGCCCTACAAGGCACGATCGATGATTTACTTTTGGCAGTTTTGCTGTCGGTGCTGGTGATCTTGATATTTTTAGGCAGTTTCGCCGCTACAATCATTTCTGCTCTGGTTATCCCCCTATCTCTTTTGGGGACTTTCATTATCATGGCCATCTATGGGTTTAATCTGGAAACCCTGACGCTGCTGGCCCTGGCTTTGGTGATTGGCATTGTCGTGGATGATGCGATCGTTGATGTGGAGAATATTTCCCGTTTAATCGACGCGGGGGAAACCCCGAAAAATGCGGCACTCAAGGGGACAAGGGAGATCGGATTAGCTGTCACCGCCTCCACTTTAACCATTGTTGCCGTGTTCATACCCGTGGCTTTTATGGGGGGTGCGGTGGGGCAGTTTTTCCAACCCTTCGGTTTAACTGTCTCGGCTGCGGTGATTTTTTCCCTGTTGGTCGCCCGAACTTTATCGCCAGTTTTGGCAGTATATTGGCTGAAACCGCAGTCACGGGCAAAAATGACGAAACAAAAGCGACCGATTGAAAACGCCTATCGACGGCTCTTAAACTGGTCATTGCGTCATCGTTTGCTGGTCATTGCTATTGCCCTAATTACCTTTTTGGCGGGTATTGCCCTGATTCCTTTTATTTCTAGGGGATTTATTCCCCGACTCGATCGCGGCGAGTTTAATCTGGTTTATACTTCTCCTTTGCCGAAAATAACGCAAATTAGCCCTAATAAACCGACCGCTAAGAGTTCTACTGATAGTTTCGCTTGGATTTCCCAGTTAGCTAGTTCTCCCGAAAGTTTTCTTTTGCGTCGCACTATCCGCGATGGCAGCAAATTAGAAGCGCCGATTTTGCAGGATGGGGAAGTGGAATCGACTTTTATGATCGCCGGTTTACGCGGTGAGCCGAATCGGGGCAAAATTCACGTTACACTGAAGGGCGATCGTAAATCTCACACCAGTGCCGTGCAGCAACGGATTCGGCAAATTTTACCGCCAATTAGAGGGGTGAATGTCAGTATCGAGGACATTCCTTTTGTGCAAACGGAAGCGGAAAAGCCGATCCAAATTGCGATTAAAAGCGATAATTTGCAGCTATTGCGCGATAGTGCCGAGAAATTGCGGGTTGAGGCTGCTAAAATCGCCGGTTTGAAGGATATTTCCCTATCATCTAGATTAAATGAGCGGGGGGATTTTTTGGCGATCGAGCGTTTAAATGGTCAACAGGCGATTTTTCTCAGTGCTAATCTCAGTCCGGATTTAGGATTAGAAGATGCGGCGATTAAAATTGAAGGGATTCCTTTACCGGAAGGGATAACTTTACAGCGTTGGGGTACTTCTTCTCAAAGTAGCGATGTTTTGGGCAGTTTTGGTCGCACTTTAATCCTAGCGACAATTTTAATGTTAGGAGTTTTATGGCTATTATTCAGAAGACTGCTAGAAACTATCGTCATCGCTTTATGTTTACCTTTAGCGATTGTGGGGGCAATGTTGGGGTTATTGGTAACGGGTAGTGAGTTTAGTATGATTTCTCTGATCGGGTTTATCTTCCTCTTGGGATTACTCGATAAAAACGCTGTGTTATTGCTGGATTATACTAACCAATTGCGTCAACAGGGTTGGAGTCGGGAGGAAGCGGTTTTAGAAACGGGAATGATTAGGTTAAGACCGATTTTAATGACCACCTGTTCGACAATTTTAGGTATGATTCCGATCGCTTTGGGATTGGGTACTGGTGCGGAATTGCGGCAACCCATGGCGATGGTGATTGTGGGAGGTTTAGTCACTTCTTCCCTGTTGAGTTTAATTGTTGTGCCTGTGTTATATCTAAGTTTAGAGGATGTTTGGAACCAGATTAAAGCCGGTCAAAAGTAGCTAGTTTTATTGTTTTGGCTTCTGATTACTATAGAGTCGTTTGAATTCTTTTTGTTGTTGATTATGATCGACAATTGGCTCAGGATAACCACAACGATGTCTTTCTAAACGGGGGATTTTCCCGGTTACTAGATATTCCGTATCTACGGAAGCTAATTCCGGCAACCACTGACGAATATATTCCCCTTCCGGATCGAATTTTTGTGTCTGACTAGCGGGATTAAAAATTCTTAAAGGTTTCGGATCCATGCCACTAGAGGCACTCCACTGCCAACCACCATTATTAGCGGCTAAATCGCCATCAAAAAGTTTCTGCATGAAGTATTTTTCGCCTTTTTGCCAGTTAATAATTAAATCTTTGGTTAAAAAACTCGCCACGATCATGCGACAACGATTGTGCATCCATCCCGTTTCATTTAATTGTCGCATGGCCGCGTCAACGATCGCATAGCCGGTTTTTCCCTGGCACCAAGCTTGAAAATGTTCTTCGTTATCCTGCCAAGGAAAATGACGAAATTCTTTTCTATAAGCACCGACCGCCAATTCTGGGAAAAAATAGAGACAATGCTGGTAAAATTCCCGCCAAGCTAACTCTTGCTGCCAAGTGATAATACTATCTTTTGCTTCCTGGGCGCGGCAATTTTCTAATAACTCTAGGGTTGCCGTCCAAATTGTGCGAATGCCAATCGCCCCAAATTTTAAAGCAGCACTCAAGCGCGAGGTCCCATCGAAAGCGGGGAAGTTACGATCTTCTTGATAATTGTTAATAACCCCTTGACAAAATTCTTCTAATCTGCTATGGGCGGCCTTTTCTCCGGGGGTGAGGGGTAAGGGGTTTTGCCAAGTAAAACCTAAATTTTCTAGGGTTGGTAAGTTAATAGTTTCTGTGAGTTTCTCCCCCTCATTTTCGTCTAATCCTTGCAGGTTTTCTAGGGTTTTGGGGCTGGCTTTGGCTAATTGGCTCCAATTTTTCCAAAAAGGAGTATATACGGTGTAGGGACTTTTTGAGAGGGTGAGGACTTGCCCTGGAGCGTGGAGAAGTTGATCCCAGAAGGTTTCTACTTCAATTCCTTTTGTTTGTAAAGCGGCGATTACCTGTTGATCCCGTTGACGCGCGTAGGGTTCGATATCGAGGTTAAAAAAAACTGCTTTTGCCGATAAATTGCTGGCTAAGTTGACGAGTGCTTGACTGGGGTTGCCGCGAATAATCAGTAATTGACTACCTTTTTGGCGATAATTTTTTTCTAATTCCTCTAGACAACCGAGGAGATAGGCAACTCTAGCTGGGGCGATATCATCCCCTTCTAAAATAGCAGGATCGAGGCAGAAAACCCCGATAATTTTCGGACTGCGCTCCCTAGCTTTACTCAGTCCAATATTATCCGAGAGACGTAAATCGCGACGATGCCAGAAAAGGATTAGATTTGACATAAAGTAAGGTGATGAGTGGTCACTGAGCTTGTCGAAGTGAAGATTATCAGGGGCGAGATTATTGGGGTAAAAGGGGGAGACAGTTAAGAACAAATTCAAGTCAAAAATACTCTTTCTATAATTCTAGGACAGTGGATCAAGAATAATTGTCTAATTTTACAATCTAGCTGTAATTGGCAGTTAATTTCTTGACAAAATCTCGATGTTCTGCTGTTTCTAACCCCCGCTGCAAAATCAATAAAACTTTTCCTAAGTCGCCCATTAATAAAGCGTTTTTATCTAGCCATAAACCGGGGAAGATTTGGGAGCGCATTATGCCCTCACTATCGGGTTCTAGTTTAATATATTCTCCTGCCTGTAGCCGAAACCAATCAATTTCTTGTTCATAAAACCGCCAGACTAGGTATTCTTGGACTTGATTGCGACGGTAAACATTTAATTTTTGATGAACATCGTAGGAAGCACTAGAAGCCGCAATTTCGACAATTAATTCCGGCGCGCCTTCTACATAGTCATCTTGACTAATTGTTGATTGTCCTCCCTTGTCAATTCTTAATAGGGCATCCGGTTGGGGTTCGTTATCAATATCTAATCTCACGGTGGCATTATCACCCAATCTAACACCGGGGGTCGCCGCTTTATAGAGAGCTAACCATCCGATAATATTAGCATGAGGCTCGGCGTGACTTTCAAATCTGAGGGGAGATGCCATATAAACAATTCCTTCAATTAATTCCGCTTTTTTGAGATGGGGCATCCCTTGATAACGTCGTTCAAATTCCCATCGAGTTAATTTATCGCCGTTTTCTAGGGGAGGAATTGTTAAAGAAGCAGCAATTACTGGGGTAGTTGTCATAAGTTTTCTCTTTTCACCCGTCTTCTAGTTAATCTTTGCCCGCTATCGGATCAGGCTTTTTTACTGATCTTCCATTATTATAACATCCATCGGTAGGGTGTGTTAAAGTAGCTCAACACACCCACAAAAATCAATTAGAAGTCAGCAAATAATCGATAAGTTTAATTAATCTTTTCTCTTTAACTCCTGACACTGGGCGATTTAGGACATCTTCCAAAGAATCAAAGGGCTTTTCTGAACGTTTTTTCAGAAAGTCATTAACAGATGCAGGTGGAATTCCCCCTTTTTTAAGTTGATTAGCATCACAGGTATTCAAAAGCTCTAAAATCGACTTAGAAGGAGGAGGAGGAGGATAAATAATAATTTTTTCTTCCAGTCTTTTGATTTCTTTTTGGTACTCCTCTCGGATTGCTTGTAACTGGGTTTCTAATCGTTTTTCAAGATTACTCATCCTCAATTCTAGAGGATTATCTATTTTTTGGGGCCTGGTAATTAACCCAGGAGAAGGGGATAATAACTGTATTTGCTGTAAAGCAATATTCTCCGCTTCTTTATCAACTACAAAAGCGTTAATCATCTCGATGTCAGGAACTTTCTGATTGGCGATAACAGAAGCATAATATTCTAAATCTCCACTGATAATATTATAACGTTCATCAACTTTTTTATTATCAGCTTTTTTGAGAATAGCAGGGCGAATAAGTCCACCCATTTCAATAATAAGATTGGCTAAATTTTCCAATTCAGTTTCAGAGAAGGTTTCTCTGGGAAGAGAAGGATTAATATCAGTAATATCGACTCGTAAAAATTTACACATTTATTTAACTCCTATTTTAGCTAAAACTTCTAGTGCTAAGGCTTCAAATTCTGCTGCTGATACTCCCGCATCGCCTTTATGTTCAGCATAATCCATTATAGATTGGGGAGCAGGAATTTCTAAATCTCCCACGGTAACGTATTGATTTATACAGCGAGATAAAGGCATTCTTTCCGAGATAGTTGATTCCATCAAGGGTAAATTATATTTGTCTGGAATCACTTGTTTTTGTTTGGGAAAATTATATCTTAAGTATTGAGCATGGGTGGAAATTTTGGAAGGTAAAACGCCTAAAATTTGTAAGGTTGGTTTACCCAAATCTCCACGACTTTCATTGATTTCCTCTTGAACAAAGTTTTTAACGCTATCTAATCCTTGATTAGAAAATGGTTTAAGATCAGAAGGAATTATCAGATAATCAGCTGCAATTAAAGCAATGCGTGCATATAAATCAAGTGCGGGAGGTGCATCAATAATTACAATATCGTATTGATCCTTTACTTTCTCTAATTTTCTGGCCAATCTAGCAAATACCGCCGCATTATCTTTAATTTTAGCTTGGTTAGCAATTAAAGATATGTGAGAGGGAATAACATCAATTTCTGGATGATTGAATCCTTGAGACTTTCTGACGATATTCTCAATAAAAATGCGGTTACTGTTATCTAGCAAATGAAAAACATTTTTATCTTTTAAATCATCGTCATCATCGAATTGAAACTTAATTAAACCAACGGCAAAAGTACTATTAGCTTGAGCATCAATATCAATCAATAATACTCGCTTGCCTTTTTTACTCAAAGCTGCCGCTAGATTGGTAGCGACGGTGGTTTTACCAACACCACCTTTATGATGATAAATTGCGATGGTTTTCATGGGATTTTTGTTGTTGATTGTTGGAGAATTGAGCGGTGGAATACCCAGGAATAAAGTTTCGTAGCCAATCAGAGATTTTAACTGTTCTAAGTGAGCGGCAATTTCTAACCCAGAACATCTAAAAACTAAATAAATTTTATCGGGTTTTCTTTGATAAAGTTGAATCTCATCACCGTTGGTTAATAATCCCCACTGCACTTTAAAGTAGTTGAGATAATAACCTAAGCGGTGACGATGATTGATGAGCTTTTCTCTGGGGTTTTTAGCCTCGACAATTAGACAGTGAGAGGATAAAAACTGCTTTTTGTTGATAGGTTTTTGAGCGGAAACAAGGAAATCTAAACGTACTTTACCGAAGCTAACTTGTTGATACCAATGTTCGGCATTGTAGCCTAGTTTTGGGAGTAAATACTGAACAATTAATTTACTCTCCACTTCCCTTTCGTTATGACAATGGTGAGGGTTGAAAGTCACACATTTGAGGAAATACTTAAGAACAACTTATTGTTAGTTTAAATGATGACGGCCTTTCCCGTCAAGGTGAAGCACAGACTAAATCCTTACTTAATCAAGTATTTCAGCTGCAATAAAGAACCCCATCTATCCGAGAAAAGCTGTATATTGAGATGCACATCAGTAAATTTACGGATTTATGGCAGTAGGATGTTTATCTAGCACTTTTGGCAATGGCAGAGAAAACCATCCTACTTACAGCTTCAATTAATTAAACTGCATGATTTTCTCGGCTACTTTCTGGGAAATAAAAGGTAAAATTGAGCGGTTTTGACTGTTATCTTTTCCCTCGGTAAATACCACCAAGAGATAGGGAGTATGATGGGGAATTTCAATATAGGCTGCATCGTGACGCACTTGACTTGTCCAACCAGCTTTTGACCAAATTTGACTACTTTCTGGTAATCCTTGTCCCAAAAATCCTAAAATTTGTGTCTCATCTCCTTGACTTGTCCAATCAGCAGGATTAAGACTTCGTTTTAGTAAAGACATCATCATCTGGGAACGTTGGGAAGAAACCGCAATCCCCCCGATAATAGTATGAATTAAACGCGCCACTGCATTGCTAGTTAACATATTGCGATTCTCCATTAATTCCCCTAAAAAAGCGCGTTCACGTCCATAGGGACCATCAGACCAAGTTTTTTGATTAACGTTAATTGTCGCTAATTCTGGCCAATTTAGGGATTGAAAATAACGATTAACTATGTTGCGTTGTTGCTTCCAAGTTTCAAAGGGACTGGCGGCAATTTCTGGACCGCTAGTGGTTCCCGTGACCAGATCTACAACTAAACTGGTAGCATCATTACTAGAGTCAACAATCATGTCACGAATGGCGCGATTTAATTCGGTGTTTTCGGGAATCATTCCCCCTTCTAACCACTCATGAATTGCTACTAGATAAAATAATTTCACTAAACTAGCGGGATAGGTTCTTTCTTGTCCGCGATAGCTAAATCCGCGGGGGGAATATTTCCAGAATTCTTCGTGAGAAATTGCTCCCCCCGTGTTGACGATAACGGGAGGATCATATACTATCCAAGTTAGGGCAATTTGTTCTTGAGCTAATTGGGGAAATTCTCGCCAAGTTGTTTCTAAAATATCTGTACCGAACTGTTGGAGGTGGTCTTCAGTATGAAAAAAGTTCATAGGTGTGCTGCAAAGTCAAGAGTTAGAAGGTGGATAAATTCTTGAGTCGGCAATTCTCATTTTACGGTAAAATTTACCGATAATTAATTATTTGAGTGCTTCTGAGTTTAATGTTTATATCTACCGATGAGGTTCATCTCTATTTTATCAGTCTTGATCCCTCTGGGGATAGACTAGAAAAACTGGCTTCTTTGCTCTCGGAAGATGAAATAATTAGAGCTAATCGTTACCATTTTCCCGAACACAAGCGGCGTTTTTTGGTGGCGAGGGGGTGTTTACGCGAGATTTTAGGGTCATATTTGGCGATAAGTCCCGAAAAAATCGAGTTTATCTACAGTGAACGGGGAAAACCGAGTATTAACTACCAATTACAGTTTAATCTCTCCCATTCCGAAGATATGGCCATCTGTGGCTTGACTTTAACCGCTCGCATCGGGGTAGATTTAGAGAAAATGCGCCAGATGAAAGATTTAAATAGCTTGACAAAAAGGTTTTTTTGTGCTAGGGAACACGAGCTTGTTGAAAAGTCCGCAGAGAAGGAAAAGCTATTTTTTCAGTTATGGACGGCAAAAGAGGCTTATTTAAAGGCACTGGGAACGGGAATTAGCGGGGGACTCGATCGAGTGGAAGTGGGCCTCAATCCCTTAAAATTAGACAATGTGGCGGGGGAATGGCAATTATGGACAGCGGCAATCGGCGATAATTATCGAGCGACGGTGGTTATCGAAGGTAGCGATCGAGTGATTAAAACCTTTGGCCTTTCTGATCTATGATTAATTGGGGAGTTAATTGCCTTGAGAAATTCAGTAATTATTCCTAGCTATCTCAAAAAAAGCTTGTCCTTAATTATTACTTAACCTTGTTTTCTCTATGCGAATTGCTCTTTTTACAGAAACTTTCTTGCCGAAAATCGATGGAATTGTCACCCGTCTTAAACATACCGTGGAACACCTACAAAGATTAGGTCATCAGGTATTAGTTTTCTCTCCCGATGGCGGTTTAAAGGAGTACAAAGGTGCTAAAATTCATGGAGTTACAGGGATTCCCTTACCCCTATATCCGGAATTAAAAATGGCTTTCCCCCGGCCTTCAGTCGGTCAAGCTTTAGAGAGGTTTAAACCTGATATTATTCATGTGGTTAACCCGGCTGTTTTAGGGGTGGGAGGCATTTATTTTGCCAAAACTATGAACATTCCCCTCGTCGCTTCCTATCATACCCATCTCCCCCAATACCTACAACACTATGGATTAGGTTCCCTAGAAGGATTACTCTGGGAATTATTAAAATTGGCCCACAATCAAGCAAGTTTAAATCTCTGCACTTCCACTGCTATGGTGCAAGAATTATCTAGTCGTGGCATTGAAAAGGTAGAGCTTTGGCAAAGGGGAGTCGATACGGAATTATTTCAACCTCATTTAAAATCCCCGGCTATGAGACTGAAATTATCCCAAAATAACCCCGATAGTCCTCTCTTATTATACGTTGGTCGAGTGTCGGCCGAAAAAGAAATCGATCGCATTAAACCAGTATTAGAAGCGATTCCCGAAGCAAGATTTGCCATTGTGGGAGATGGTCCCCATCGGGAAGCTTTAACAAGTCATTTTGCTGACACAAATACCCATTTTGTCGGTTATTTACAGGGGTTAGAATTAGCCTCCGCTTTTGCTTCCGCAGATGCTTTTCTTTTTCCCTCACGCACAGAAACCCTCGGTTTGGTACTCTTAGAATCCATGGCTGCCGGTTGTCCGGTAGTGGCAGCAAATTCGGGGGGAATTCCTGATATTGTCACCGATGGAGTTAATGGTCATCTCTTCGATCCTAGGGATGAAAAAGGTTTAATTAGTGCCACCCAAAGATTACTAACCGCCAAGGCAGAAAGAGAGGAATTACGACGAAATGCGCGCCTAGAAGCGGAAAAATGGGCATGGCAAGCGGCCACAAAACAATTATTAAATTACTATCACCGGGTTTTGAATAATAATACTGTGGCTTTTGCCGCTTAATTGTTGTCAAAATGCTCGAATTTAACCGCAAAAACCTTGACCTATTATAACTTCTATGGCCAGCGCACCCAGTACCACCTTAGATAAGTCCACCCAAGTGGTCAAAAAGACTTATCCCAACTATAAAGTTATTGTTCTCAACGATGACTTTAACACCTTCGATCATGTGGCCAATTGTTTAATTAAATATATCCCGGATATGACCACCGATCGAGCTTGGGAATTAACTAATCAAGTTCACTACCAAGGACAGGCAATTGTCTGGACAGGTCCCCAAGAACAAGCGGAACTGTATCACCAACAATTGCGACGGGAAGGATTAACCATGGCTCCCCTAGAGGCCGCATAATTATGAATAATGGTCGCTTAGTTTGGAATCATTCTACTCATATTCCGGGGTTGATTGCGGTATTAGAAAAGTTAATTACCTATCAAGGAATCACCACTGTCACCCCGGGGGTACTTTCTCGCTCAAAAGGTCATTGTCCGCGGTTACAATTGCGGATATCAGTGCCGATTCGTGGTGGTTTTAAGCTGATTGCGAGGACAGGAAAAAGTGTTCAGGAGGTCTTTGTTATTACCGATTTAAACCAAGAGGATTTAGAAATGGCTATCCAAGCTTGTTTAGGAAAATAACTGTCGTGGGTGCGTTGTTGAAAGGCTGCTGGTTACTAATCATTGTTTTTCTGTTTTTCTCTGTACATTCTCTCCCTAGTTTGGCAGTAATGGATAGAGTTCCTTTAACAGTAACTTTATTGCAGGAACGTTTAAGCGCACCCGTCCTTAAAGAAGGGATGACTACCATCGATTTAGCCAATTTGGTTATCGATATCCGCGATGAAAATAAAGAACTGCAAGAACAATTTTATCAACAGATTCAAGGTCAAATTAATCGCGCTAAACAACCCCTAGGTTTAGATTTTAGTAATTCCTTAATTCAAGGCAATTTTATCGCTTCCCGTCTGGGTTTACCGACTCCTTTAACAAAAGTGGCTCTCGCTACCTTATTATCACCCACGGAAGAACAGTTATTACAACAGGACGAAAATTTTTTATTCGATAGCGATGAACCGGTTTTTAATGTCACAGTATTTCGCGGACCTGTGAAGTTGCAGGGAACCGTATTTATGGGAGAAGTGGACTTTTCTAAGACTTTTTTTCTGCAAATTGTCGAAGCAATGGCAGCAAAATTTAGTCGTGAAAGTAATTGGTTAGAATCTCGTTTTGCTAGGGTAGCGAAATTTACCAAAGCCACTTTTATGGGAGATGTAAATTTTAGTCAAAGTCAATTTTTAAATAAAGCTATCTTTCGCACGGCCCATTTTAAAAGTATTACTAACTTCCATCGCAGTCATTTTACTGCCGAAGCTTATTTTGATAAAACCAAATACGATAAACCCGCAGATTTTACCCGTACTTTCTGGGAAAAAGAAGCCAATTTTTCCCAAAGTCAATGGCGAGATCGTCCGCTATTTTCTAAGAGTAGATTTTTAAGTTTATTAACCTTTAAAAATGCCACTTTTGAGAAATCGGGTGCTTTCCGGTCTAGTTATTTTAATGGTGTGGTTAGTTTTCAAGATGTGAAACTTTTAGATCAGGTAGATTTTAGTAATTCCACTTTTACTAAAAATAGTTATTTGAGTGTATCAGGATTAGCTTTTGATTCCGATAAAGCGAAAATACTGGGAGATAGAGGAGTAATTGGTCAAGCAATTTATTTACCAACCTTAGCAGGAAATGAAACAGTTTTAAGAAATTTAGTTCGTAATTTTCGCTCCCTAGAACAAATTGCCGATGCTAATCAAATTGAATACAAAACCGAAAAATTGCGAGTTCAACAGTTAAAACAAAAGCTAAATAATATCTCAATTATTCGCCTAATTAACCTCACTTGGTTAGCTGATTTTCTGCATACTTCTTTCCTTGCTTTACTATTACTCTTAAGTCAAGATGGTACAAATTTTAGTTTAGTTTTCGGTACAGGAATCATAATTTTTGCCTATTTTGGCTGTTTATTTTGGTTAATTGATCGCGTGCGTCGTCTGACTCCTAAACCAGTAATTCCTAATCGTTATGAAATCCTTTGTATGGTAACTAGCTATATTATTCTCACCCTTTCAGGTGTGTTTAATATCCTGCAATCTGCCAGCCGTCCTCTACTAACTTTAACAGCTATTGCCCTAATTCTTGTCCCCTTACCCCTAATTTTAATTATCGAACTTTATCGTCGGGGACGCTATCACGATTTAATGGATAGTTCCTATTTCCTACAAGATGGTAGTATGCGACAATTACGCTTATTAATCACCCGTTTACCCGTAGTTCCCGAATTTCCCCTCTTTCGCGATCGTTATACTCCCATTCCTTGGCAAAAGCGTTGGAATTGGTTAAATTATTATGATTTAAGTCTCAATAATTTGCTAAAAATAGGCTTTAATGATTGGCGAGTTCGCGATCAAGAATTACCCGCTATCATTTCTTTTTTAGTTTGGTATCAATGGGGTATCGGCATCTTTTATATCACTCTCCTTATCTGGACCCTCTCGCGCACAATTCCGGGATTAAATCTCTTGATTTATTTAAAATAAACTGTAAAAATTTAAATACAAATGAACTTATAAACCCTTGGACAAAATACTTCTCAAGCTGAAGTAACTCATATTTCTTCCCCTGGAATATGGATTCTTGCAAACAATGAAGAAATGTTTCTTTCTTATCAAGATTTTCCTTGGTTTCAAGATGTCCCTATTAGACAAATTTTAAATATACAAGAGCCTTTTCCTAATCATTTTTATTGGCCAGATTTAGATGTAGATTTAAGCACAGATAGCAAACCTTTTGACTTAGTGTCAGCAGAAGTCCCTAGCTTTTAGCGATGGGATGAATGCTGACACTAAGTTAAAATACACCAACAGCCGCCTAACCCCCGCATAAATTATACTTCATCTTTATGAGAAATGCTGTAATAAACCTAAAGTTTTTAAATTGAATAATCGATAAATTTCTCACTTTTATTGTCAAAATCAGTGAGTAAGGTCGCTTTTCTTGGTTTTAAATTTACCGTTTGTTCTGGTTGTAACTGTAATTGCTTGTACTCCTCACGATTGAGATAAGCCACCACCATTTCCCCATCGGCTAACATTAATTCTACTTGTATTTCCCAGCCTAAATGAATAACTCTTTTTACCACTGCCCAACTATTCAATCCATCTTGACTGGGCATAATTTCGAGGTCGTGGGGACGGATAAAAACGGTAGAATTATGACCCTGATGATGCCCATTTCCTAATCCCGCTAGATTAGGTAAGATATTCACTTCCCCAATAAATTGCATCACAAAAGGTGTGGCTGGATGATCGTAAATTTCGGCGGGAGAACCCACCTGTTCAATTTTACCATGATTCATCACGACAATCGTATCGGCTACTTCCATTGCTTCCTCTTGATCGTGGGTAACAAAAACACTGGTAACGTGAACTTCTTCGTGTAAATTTCTCAGCCATACCCTTAATTCTTTTCTAACTTTTGCATCTAAAGCCCCAAAGGGTTCATCTAATAATAATACATTCGGTTGAATGGCTAAAGCGCGGGCTAAAGCTACTCTTTGCCGTTGTCCTCCTGATAATTGGGCGGGATAGCGATCGCCTAATCCTTGTAATTGAATTAATTCTAATAATTCCTCAACTCTTTTCTTAATTACTGGCGATTTTTGCTGGCGAATTTCTAGACCAAAAGCAATATTTTGACGAACAGTTAAATGTTTAAATAGGGCATAATGTTGAAAAACAAAGCCGATATTTCTCCGTCTAGGATCCACATGGGTAGTATCTTGTCCGTTAATAATAATCGCGCCATTGTCGGGACTTTCTAATCCCGCAATTGAACGTAATAAGGTTGATTTTCCCGATCCCGATGGTCCGAGGAGGGCGACTAATTTGCCTTCAGGAATGGTTAAATTGATATTATCTAAGGCTTGAAAATTGCCGAAACGTTTGGAAACTTGGTGGATGGTAATACTCATATTTTTAGGTTAATTGTAGTTATGTAGTATGAATTTTGTGGGCGGTTTTACGTTCGAGAATTTCTTTGATAATTAAAGTAACTCCCGCTAGTAAGGCGAGAATAGCCGCCGCACTAAAAGCGGCAGGAGTGAGATAATTTTTATAGGCCTGTTCTACGAAAATTGGCAGGGTGGCAGTTCTCCCTAAAATACTGCCAGAAACCACAGAAACCGCCCCAAATTCTCCCATCGCCCGGGCATTAGTTAACAGCACTCCGTACATCAATCCCCAACGAATATTGGGTAAAGTTATGCGCCAGAAAATCTGCCAATCACTTGCCCCTAAAGTGCGCCCTGCTTCCTCTTGTTCCAAACCAATTTCTTCTAAGACTGGGATAACTTCTCTAGCGACAAAAGGCATAGTAACAAATATAGTTGCTAATACCATTCCGGGTAAAGCAAAAAGTATTTTTATATCGAAAAATTCTAAGAAAGGACCTAACCAACCATTGCGCCCATAGAGCAGTACAATCATTAAACCCGCTACCACGGGAGAAACGGCAAAAGGCAAGTCAATTAAACTAATTAATAAAGTTTTGCCACGAAATTGATTGCGAGCAATTACCCAGGCTGCACAAAGTCCAAAAATTGTGTTTAAAGGTACAGTAATTAGGGCAATAATTACTGTTAATTTCACGGCTTCGATAAAGTCAGAAGTTCCTGCCGCTTCTAAAAAAGCTTGGAATCCATTGCGAAAAGCATAGTAAAATACTGCCGCTGCTGGAATAAATAATAACAGTGCCAGATAAACAAGGGCGATGATAATTAGTAGGGGTTTGTAATCCCACTCTTTCGGTTTAGTTGATTTTTTTAGACTCAGCATTTTTGATCTGTCTCCAGTCATACTCTAATATTTTTTACTCTTTACCTCAAGGGGTGACAAAGGGGTTCAAAGGTAATCAAGATAAAGACTCTAGCCAAATGAACCCAAAAGAAATAGAGTGGTTGAGACAACCACCCAAAATTTCAATATGTTACCATCATTCTATCAGGCCTGTTTACAAGCCA